>JAQUZV010000204.1 GCA_028691155.1 Victivallales bacterium | reverse complement strand
TTCGGCTATTTCGACAGTAACATCGATATTAAACGTTACATCTTCAAAATTAGCAGTAAGGGTAGATTTACCATTAGCAAAAACAGTGATTAGACCATCTTTAACGTTGCACACTGTAGGATAATGAACAACGGCAATCTGCCGATTACCAATTACGAAATCGATGCCACGGCGTCCTTCGACGGTTCCGGTTCGGCCAATTCCGCCGACAAGTTGTCGATGACGATTACCGTGCGCGTGGTGGACAAGCTGGAAAACGGTGTCCTGGTGGTGCGCGGCGACCGGCGGTTGCAGTTGCGCAACGAAAACGTCAGCATGGTGGTGACCGGGTTGGTACGGGTGCGCGATATCGATTCCGACAATCAGGTGGACTCCCACCGGGTCGCCGATGCCCAGATTTTTTATGAAACCGGCGGCGAAGTCAGCCGCGGTTCCCGTCCCGGCTATGTGTGGCGGATTTTTCAGTGGCTGAACCCGTTTTGAGTTTGAGGAAGCATAAGATGACCATAATGGCAAGGTTACGGACAATAATGGCGGCGGTCGTGCTGTTTGTTACGGCGGCGGCGACGGCCCAGTCGCCGGCGGCAACCGCGACGAACTCCCCCCGGTCCCCGGTCGCGTCGACCACATCCCTTAACGCCCCGAGCGTGCTGCAGGGACTTCAGGCCGCGGCCGCCGCGCGGAAAACCGCAACGCGGCCCCCGGTGGCGCGGCCGGTCTCCTCCTATCCGGCCGATGCGCCGGCCATTCAGACGGTCCGTATCAAGGATGCGACCCGGCTGAAGGGACAGGAAAGTTATGAACTGGTCGGCTATGGCCTGGTAACCGGGCTCAACGATACCGGCGACAGCGACAAGCTCCTGATTCAGCAGACCATTGCCAATATGTTGCAGAATTTCAACATTGTCGTCAACACCAAGGATATCAAAGCCAACAACACCGCCGCCGTGATGGTGACCGTGACCATTCGCGGCAATCACAAGGGCGGCGATATGGTCGACGCCAACGTTTCCGCCCTTGGCGACTGCGACGCGTTGACCGGCGGCACCTTGATTATGACGCCGCTGCTCGGGGCCGACGGCGAGGTCTGGGGCATGGCGCAGGGACCGGTTACCACCGGCGGCTATACGTTCGGCAGCAAGGGCGCCGGCGGCGACCAGGTGACCAAGAATCATCCCACCGCCGGGATGTTGACCAATGGGGTGAAACTGCTCCGGGATTTCGGTCCGGACTACAATAACGAGGAAATGATTACCCTGATCCTGAACAATCCGGATTTCACTTCGGCGGTGAACATGGCCAAAGTGGTCAACCGGCATTACGTCGGCGCGGCCACGGTGATGGACGCCGCTTCGATCCAGGTCCGGATTCCGGGGTCTTATCGCGACGAAAACAATATTGCCGCCTTTATCAGCGCGGTGGGACAACTTTACTTTGCGCCCGACAGTGTGGCCAAAGTGGTGTTCAACGAACGGACCGGCACCATTGTCATCGGTCAGAACGTGCGTATTTCCAATGCCGCGGTCAGTCACGGCAATCTGTTTGTCCGGGTCAAAAATACCACATCGGTCAGCCAGCCCGGGGCCTTGGCGCCCATCGGTGCGACTTCGCAGCGGATGAACGACCAGCAGACGGTTGCCGACGAAGAGAAAGCGCGGTTGTTTGAACTCAAAAATACGACGACGGTCGGAGATCTGGTCGATGCGCTGAACGGCCTTGGCGTCGGGTCCCGCGATATTATGATTATTTTTCATGTGCTGAAGTCGGCCGGGGCGCTGCACGCGGAACTGGAAGCCATCTAGCCGGAGACGGCGGAGCCGCCCGCATGGGGCGACATGAAGCATCAAATAAGAATTGGCACGGAGGTTTGACATGGAGGCGATATCATCTTCGGCGGCGATGCAGGAATTGCTGCATCGAGCTGCCGCCGGTTCCGATGCGACGGCGATGACGCCGCAGCAACAGGAGTTGCGCCGCGCCTGCAATGAATTCGAAGCGGTGCTGACGGCGAAAATGTTGAAAGAGGGCATGCAGTCGGCGAAAGAGCTGGGCGGCGACGAGGAGGAAGACAGCGGTTGCGCCGGATTCAAGGACATGGCTTACGACCAGCTGGCCTCGTTTATCGGCCGTCAGGGCATGCTGGGGCTGGGTGAGATGCTTTATAACGCGACGAAAGATCGTCTCAAGGTTACGGGAGAAGATAAATGAGAATTGATACGCCCGCCGAAACCCTCGGCTTTCAGGGGATTTCCGATCGTCTGCAACAGGTTATTGCCCGCCTGACCGAAGCCACGCGGCAATTACAGGCGGCGATCATTGCCCGCAAGCCCGATCGGGTCTGGACCATTCTGGAACAGCAACAGGAGATGATGCGGGACTTCGATCACTATAACTATTTATGGAAACAGCTCATTGTCGATACCGGTCTCGATTCGCCGCAGATCCGCCGGGCCAAAAGCGAAATCCGTTCGGGCATGACGGCGCTCAAATGTCTCGGCGACCGCAACGCAATTCTGGTGCGCAGTTTTCTCTCCGCCATCGGCCGGGCGTTCAAGAAGGCCGGAGAACAGGTTTCCGGCAAGGCAAAAATCTATGGCAAACGGGGACGGATGTCCGGCAAACCGTCATCGTTGCTGATCGACCGTTTGGGATAGGGAGACAAAATGGCCTGGAATTTGCATACGGCAATGAATGTTTCAACTTCGTCACTGTTGACCAAACAGCAACAGATGTCCATTGTTTCGACCAATGCGGCGAATGTCGACAATCAATACTATCATCGGCGTTCGGCTACGGTGGAAAACGTCGATCTGACCGGGGACGGCGCCGGTGGCGCGGCCGGAGTCTATTTGTCCAATGTGACCCGCAGTTACAACAATGTACTGGAAAACTGTCTGAAGAGCGCGATTTCCGGGGACTCCTATCAACAGGAGTATCTGGCCCGGATGTCGCAACTGGAGGAACTGTTGGGGCCGGGCGGCGACAATTATTTGTCCGATGCGATGTCCGATTTCACTACCGCGTTGCAGAATGTCGCCGCCAATCCGGAGTCGGTCGGCTATCGGACCGCGCTGTTGTCCGCCGGCAAGGCCCTGGCATCCGAATTCAATCGGGAATACGACAATATGGCGACCTTGCGCGATGCGATTGCCGCCAACAGCACCACCGGTTCCGGCTATCTGACCACGGAGGTCGCCGAGGCGAATAACCTGCTTACCCAGGTGGCCAAACTCAATAAATCGATTCAGGCGATTGAAAGCCGGAGCACTTCGGGTCAACAGGCCCTTGAACTGCGTGACCGGCGCGACGAACTGGTGCAGAAACTGGCCGCCTATGCCGATATCAGTGTCACTGAAAACAGCAACGGCCAGTATACCGTGGAACTCAATCTGGCGGACGGCACCAAAACACTGATCGACGGTTCCACCGTGCCGCAGACGGCGGCGTCACAACTGCAGGTGGTCATGACTGAAAGTCCGGCCGGGTTTTATACCCCGTCGTTGTCGGTGGTCGATGCGGACGGGACGGCAACCCCGGTTACACTGAACAGCGAGAGCGGTTCGCTGCGGGCACTGCTCGATACCCGGGAATATGTCGTATCCGGCATGAGCGACCTGTACGACTTTGCCGCCGCCGTGGCCGATCAGATCAATGCATTGCAGAACAATCCCGACACCTATGACCTGAACAATAACTCCAATCAGGGCAATTTTTTCTCGGCTCCGGCGTCGCAACCGGCAAAAGGTTCCATCCTGGCGTTGGATGATTATATCACCGGCAATCCCCGGTTGATCGCCGCATCCGGACAGTCCGGCCAGAGCGGCAACGGTGAAGCGGCGGCGGCCATGTGGGACGCGCTCCACGCGGACGGGCGGTTTCAGGGCGAGTCGCTGGTGGACTATGCCGACCGGTTGCTGGCCAATGCCGCCCAGGAAGTGGCCGATGCCGCCACCAGCGCGGAGACGACGGCCGGAGTGGTGGAAATGTATACGGCGGCGGTCAGTGAACAGAGCGGCGTCAGCATGGACGAGGAAATGGTCAATATGCTGGAGTTGCAGCGTGCCTATCAGGCTTCATCCAAAATGATCAGTACGATTGACGAAATGATTCAGACCGCACTCGGCATGGTATGAAATCTGCTTAAAAAATATTCTCGGATTTTTTTCGCAACGGGAGGTGAACTATGAAAGACAACAAGAAGAAAGAGCTTCGCAACCGCGAATCCCTGCGGCCCGGTTCCGTCAAAGCGCTGTTCATTGATCTGAACGATCAGTTGCAGCTTTTTCTCCATGCTCTGAAAACATCCGGATCGGAAGACAATCAGAATTGATGTGATGGAGTGAAATATGGTTACGGGAAAAATTTCACGGGATAAACTCCGGAGCGCCCTCGCTTCTCCCGACGCCACCATCGCGGAAGTGTTGGCGGCAATGGACAATGAGGTGGCGATCATCGTGGACTCGGACGGACGTCTGGCCGGACTGGTGACCGACGGCGACCTGCGGCGGGCTTTCCTCAACGGCGCGGCCATGCATACCTCGGTGGCGGCGATTATGACCCGTAAGCCCATGACGGTA
>JAQUZV010000203.1 GCA_028691155.1 Victivallales bacterium | reverse complement strand
CCCACGAGGGCGAACATGCCCTGGAGGTGGAATTGCCGATTTTGCAGCGAATGCTGCCGGAATTTACGTTGTTGCCGCTCATCTGCGGCGAGCTGGACGCCCCCGCCGTCCGGGAGTTGGCCCGGGAACTGCTGCCGTATTGGAATGAAGAAACCTTATGGGTAATCAGCTCCGATTTCACCCATTACGGCCGGGCCTTCGGCTACATGCCTTTTACGCATGACATTCGCCGACACCTGCGTGAACTCGATCTCGGCGCCGCAACCTGCATCGAAAAACTCGACCCGGACGGCTTCACCGATTATATCGCCACCACCGGCGCCACCATTTGCGGCTGGAACCCCATCCGATTGCTGCTGGCGGTGATTGCCGCCGCCGAATCGCCGGTCCATGCCGAACTGGTCGACTACACCACCTCGGGCGAACTGACGGGCGATTTTTCCCACTGCGTCAGTTACGCCGGGTTTGTTTTTACCACCTGACCCCCGAAGGGGGGCAGCGCAAACCGCAGGATCAGGCAAAGACCAATTCCCCGAAAGCGTCAGGCCAGTGAAAATTCAACTGGGGCACCGGTTGCCACGACGCCCAGTGCGGATGAGAACTTTCGTCGGCACATTTATAGAAATTGCCGCGCCAGACGCTTCCCGGCAACGTTGCCGTTGCAATCGGGCCGACATATCCGGCCAGGACCCGGAACGGAATGTGCATGGCCAATCGCCATTGAACCGGAGCGGTAATTTCTTCTTCAACGGCTTCCGGCAAAGAGTGGAAAGTGGTCAATTGCCCCATTTCCTCATCGGTCAGCGGATCATATGCGGCCATACCGTCCGGACCGCGGGTATGGTCACGAACAAAGTAAACCAGCCGGGACCCGCCGCAGTTCTGTTCGAAATTGAAGTAACCGCCCCGACCGAAAGGCTGAACAAAAAATTCCACGCAGCTGTCCAGATACACCGAAGCATGGTACCCGTGGTGCCGCGCCAGCACATAGCAGTCATCGACCAGAAAATGCAGATAAAGGCCGGAGTCGTCGTACACCATTTTAGCCCGGGCGTGGGGACGATGATCGGAACCTTCGGGACGGAAGTGTTCGATTTCCGCCACTTCGGCCTCCTGCCAGCACGAACTGTCCCACGCCGCGGCCAGGTCAACCGTCCCTTTCGCACGATGAATAAGATATGACATTGTTTCTTTCCCTGATTATTCGGATTTCGGTTCGATGATATATTCCAGCGTTCTGACCGGACGACGATTGACACTGTCCCAGACGATTTTGACAATAAAAACGTTTTTGGTGGTCCGGCCATGTTCATAAATGCTGGTCGGCCCGGTTACGCCCGGATAATTACGCACTTCCGGCAAAGCCTCGGCAATGTCTTCCGCCGTGGACGACGGGTTCATGATCGCCGCCAAAATCCCGGCGGTATCGAATCCCTGCGCCAGACAAACGCCGGGGTCGAGGCCCCGGTCGCGGACAAAATTGACAAAAGCCGCCACTTGCGGCTTCTGGTACTGCGGGGAAAACATGCAGGAATAGCTGCATCCGTCACCGGCTTCCCCGAGTTTTTCCAACAAGCCGTCGGCACTCCAGGAATCGCTGCCGAAAACCAGGAACCCCGCCGCTTGAGCGGCCGGCAGAAATGACTCCAGATCGACCGGATACAACGGAGCAAACACGGCTTCAACCCCGGCATCCTTCAATTCCCGAAGCTGGGAGGAAAAGTCTTTCTGCCCGATATTGTAGCCCACCGTTTTGACCCGATTGGGCTTGTTTTCCATAAAAGCCGACATGACATGGCGCCCCAGGTCACGACTGTAATCGCCGTCATCGGCACTGAGACACCAGAGAATACCCAGTTTCCGGATCCCGACGTTCCGCCATAAATAACGCCCCATCGCTTCCCCCTGAAAACTGTCGTTGAAGCAGGTCCGGAAGACGTAGGGACTATGTCCCGTCACCCCGTCATGGGTGGCGGTTGGCGTTATCAGCGGCACTTTCAACTTCCGCACTTCCGGCAGCAGCGGAAAGGTATTGGCCGAAGTATAAGCCCCGACCACCACCGGGACTTTGTCTTTCTGGACCAGTTTGCGGTAGGCGGCCAGCGATCCTTCCGCCGTACTGTGGTTATCCACGGTAATCAACCGCAACCGTAAATCGGGATGCTGCCGGGCAAATTTTTCGCCGTATAACTCCATGCCGCAAACCACCGCCTTGCCGTACGGGGCATAACTCCCGGTCAACGGCATAATGACGCCGATCCGTAATTCCCGGGGTCCGGCATCCCGCCCCGATTGCGCCCGACATCCCGCCAATCCCACCAGCACGACGGCACCGGCCGCCAATATCGTCCCAATATGAAATTTCATCTTTACATCCCGTCCTAATGCGTTGTCGGTTTAATTTTTATAGAAAAATAACCTCTCAAGGAGCAATTGCAAAATTTTTTCCGGATTTTGCCGCAATTCCGCTGCGGGAAAAATGCCGTCGCCATGGCCATGACGCCTGTAATCACGTCGCCCCGGCAATGACATCGCCCCGATGTCCTTATCACTAAAAAGTCATGGGCCAAAAGATATTTCCCCCTGCCGGCCCTCTCCCGACGGCCCGGCCGCAAGCCGGGATTCCGGCCGAAATCCCCCCGGACAGAGCCGGGTCATGGTTCCGGATCAGACGGTAATGGTCTGAATTTCATTCAATCGCCAACAGGCATCCGGACCGCTGATGCCGGCCAGAACAATCAGGCAATCTCCCTTTTTCGCCAGCTTACGCTGCCGCAACAAGGACAGAACCTGGGAATAGGATTGATGGGCATGATCGGCATCGGCGGAGGGCGTTCCTTCCAGCAGCAACGGAAAAACATTGTGGCAGGCCGCCATCCGGTGGTAAATCCGTTCGTGATAAGTCGCGGCGTAAATAACGCAGCGGGGACGATACTTGGCCAGGATTTTCGCCGTCCGGCCGGTGGTGGTCAATACCAGAATGGCCCGGGCATTCAGTTCATGAGAAAGAAACGAAGCGGAAAGACACATCGCCGAAGTCACGCTCAACTGTTGATCGGCACCTCCCCGCAGCAGCGCCGGCTCCGACTCCGGACGCAACATCTTTTCCGCCTCCACCGCAATGGCCGACATCGTCTGCACCGCTTTGACCGGATATTTGCCGGCGGCGGTTTCATTGGACAGCATAATCATATCGGCCCCGTCCAGCACCGCATTGGCCACGTCGCTGACTTCCGCCCGGGTCGGCAACGGATTTTCCGTCATGGAGCCGAGCATTTCCGTGGCCACGATGGAAAGCTTGCCCTGTTCGTTGGCCCGGCGCACGATGTTTTTCTGGGCCATCGGCACGTGTTCGAACGAAATTTCATCCGCCAGATCGCCCCGGGCCACCATCACCCCGTCGACTACGGCAAGAATTTCCGCCAGGTTGTCCAAGGCTTCGGGTTTTTCCAGCTTGGCAATAATCGGAATTTCCATATTTCCCGCCTTGATCAGCCGTTTCAGCCGCATGACGTCGGCCGCGCGACGGACAAACGACAACGCCATATAGTCGACCCCGGCGGCAATGCCGAATTTGGCGTCTTCCAGATCCTTTTCCGTCAGCGCGGGCATGGAAATATGGGTATAGGGCAGATTGATGCCCTTGCCGGTCAGGACCGTGCCGCCGCTGACGACCCGGCAATGCACTTCGCGCCGGGATTTTTCCACCCCGGTAACCGTGAGAATAATCCGTCCGTCCGCCAGCAGCAGCGTCTTGCCGGGTTCGGTGTCGGCGGCAATATTGCGGTAGGTGGTCGGCAAATAACGTTCGGAACGGTGTACGGTATTGCCGGAAAGCACCACCTGATCGCCATGACGCAAAGTCACCGGCCCGTTCAGATGACCGATGCGTATCTTCGGTCCCTGCAGGTCCTGCATGATGGCGACGCTGCGGCCGAGTTCACATCCGATACTGCGGATCAAATCGATATTGGCCCGGTGGCAGGCATGGTCGCCGAAAGAAAAGTTGAGCCGGCAGACATTGACTCCGGCGGTAATCAGGGCTTTCAAAGTGCGACGGTCGGCGCTGGCGGGCCCGATGGTGGCGATAATTCTGGTTTTACGCATTGCTTCCCCCATGGGTTGACGGTTGTATCATCACCATAACGCCGAAGCGGAAAGGAATCAAGGCCATGCGTCCGGAAAAAATAACTACCGTCAGGTCAGATCGGCGAATTCCGCCCCAACCATCCCGGCCAGTTGCTCGGGCGCCAAAGTAATCGTCAATCCGACCCGGCCGCCGCTGACGCCGACGGTCTCGTACAGTATCGCCGTTTCATCAATAAACGTCGGCAACTCCTTCTTCATCCCGATCGGCGAACAGCCGCCGTGAATGTAACCGGTCAGCGGCAACAGCTCTTTCAACGGAATCAGCCGCATACTCTTGCAATTCGCCGCCCGGGCCGCTTTCTTCAGATTCGGCTCCGTCGACCCGGGAATGACGAAAACGTAATGATTATGGTCCGCACCGCAGGTAACCAGGGTTTTGAAGCACTGTTCCGGCGGCAGCGCGATTTTTCCGGCCACCGTAACCGCATCGACC
>JAQUZV010000202.1 GCA_028691155.1 Victivallales bacterium | reverse complement strand
TGGCCGACCAGATGCAACGGATTATCTGAGCCGCCGCGCCGCAATTCGTCCGCCGTGAACAATTCCAGCGAGGCCAGATAACGCATCCAGTCGCTCATCGTCGCCGCCGAGCCCACCAGACACCCTTTGCGGGGATTGTGAAGCCGCCCGTCCGGCTCCAGAACGGCGTCATTGCCGAGCACCCGGTATGGTCCCGGAGACATCCCGGTCGCCGGAGACGCATCGCTGACCACCATGGTGTTCGCCGCACCTTTGATCCGCCGAATACACTTGATCACTTCCGGCGGCAGATGGTGACCGTCGGTGATAATCATGGCGCTCAGGCGATCTTCCGCCAACCCGGCCCAGATCGGATTGTGATGCCGGTCAAGCATATTGGGCAGGCCGTTGCCCAGATGCGTCAGCGCCGTGGCCCCGGCATCGGCCGCCGCCGTTATCGCCGCACCGTCGGCCAGATGGTGCCCCAATGAAACCGCAATGCCACGAGCGACGGCCAACCTAATCAGCACGCCGATGCCGGGCAGACCGGCCGCCACCGTCAACATTTTCACCCATCCGCCCGCCGCCTCCAGCAGTTGCGCCAGGGCCTCCGGGGACGGCGTCTGAATCCAGTCCGGATTATGGCAACCGATCGCCCCCGGAGCTCCGGACAAGAACGGCCCCTCCAAATGAACCCCGGGGATATGGCGCTGCCAGCCGCGCTTCTCCACCGCCCGGTGCAGCAACGGCAGATTACGCCGGTACACCGCCGCCGGGCTGGTAATCACGGTAGGCAGAAACACCGCCGTACCACTGCTGATAACGGCGTCGGCCGCACGAACAAACGCCTCTTCCGTCAGGGTGGGAGAAGAAAAGTCGACTCCGCCATGACCGTTGACCTGCAAATCGACCCAACCCGGAATTTTCTCCATGCCGTCACCTCTTTTTCCGACACTGCGCGCCGGGAGATCAGCGCCCTTGCTGTTTGGGCAATTCGATAATGAAAGTGCTGCCTTCGCCGGGGGTGGATTCCACCCAGACCCGGCCGTTGTGCAGCGTCACAATACGGTGGACAATGGCCAGGCCGAGTCCGCCTTCACCGTCGGCGGCGCCGCCTTCCGGCGGATTGATGCGGAAAAACGCCTGGAAAATCTTTTCGTGGTATTCCGGAGCAATGCCGATGCCGTTGTCGATCACTTTGTAGCGCACAAACAGGATATCGGCTTCGGACTCGATCCGAACCATGCATTCGCGTTCGGGAGAACGATAGCGCAACGCATTCTGAACCAGTTTGATCAGGGCCTGTTCCAACATGGCGCCGTCGCCCTGGCAGTCGAAAATATCATCGGCCAACTGTAATTGCGCTCCGGCCACGCCGAGTTCGAAATGCAGATGATCGCTGATATTTTTCAACACCGCGCCCATGGGCAAATGCTGAATATGCATGGAATCGCGGCCGATGCCCGCAAGTTCGGCCACCTGCTCCGACATGGAAGTAAGATGGAGCAGACCGACATTGACCTTGTCCAGACCATGAATAACCGCTTCCGGCAAAGCAACGCGGTCATGAAGATGCTTCAGAAATTCCCCGGCCGTACCGATCATGGTCAGCCGCGATTTCAATTCGCCGGCCATCATTTCCAGGGTCATATCGATTTCTTCGTTTTTCTGCCGGATCGCGATTTCCAGTTGTTCGACCGTACGGTTGATGGAAACCACTTTCTGCTCCAGAAATTCGTTGATTTTCTTGATGTCTTCGGAATCCTCATGAATTTTACGATCGCGGATTTTAATGGTATTCTGCATATTGTTGAACGAATTGGCCAGCAATGCCAGTTCTCTGGGCGAAGCAATCCTGACCCCGGAAGAAAAATCACCGCCGGAAATACGCCGGAGCGCCATATCCATCTGCGCAATGCCGTCCAGCATGCCGCGGTAAAGCCCGATTCCCACCACCACCATCAACGCCAGAATGGAGAGGGAACCGATCGAGAGAATCAGGAAAATCAGGCGAATCCGCTGCAGGTTGCGCTGCAAAGTATCTTCAACACTCCGGTCGATGACCGCCAGGGTATCGCGGGCGGCGGGTTGAAACTGCGCTTCAATATTCAGAATATGCTGGGCATCGTCGAACTTTCCTTCCCGGCAGCAATCCAGTACCCGGCGATACGCGTCGGCCTGACGCTTCTTCTCCGCCAGATATTTGACGGCAAAAGCGGAATTACGCCCCAAAGTCACATTTTCCGACAACTCGGGATGACGGCTCTTATCCAACCAGGCGGCAATCGCTTTGAACCAGTCGTCAATGGCCGACGCCAAATCGTCGGCACGCGCCGCCGCCGCCGCCGCATTCCGGTCGGCAATGATGACGCGGAGCCGCAACAGAATCCGCCCTTCATCCTGATCCTGCTTCAGAAAGGAAGAAATCATACCATGCGTTTCATGAATCCGGCAATACTGCTGCAGTTGCAGACGGTTGATGTAAAACATCTGCAGTATGACCGCCGCCCCGAAGATCACAAAAAGAAAGATCATCACTACGAACTGAAATTTAATGCTCTTGCCGCTCATAATTGGCCATCCGTATTTTTGATATCTCCGTAGAGAAAAATTTCCAACTGCCGCAACGCCGTTTCATAGTTGAAATTCTCCGGCTCGAAAGCCATGGAGTTGCGATTGAACACCGCGTTCCGCTGCGCCTCTTCCCACAACCGCCCGACAAACTGCCGCACCACCGAAGCGCCGAAATACGCGCCGGCCACGCCGACGCAGATCACACTTTCCGGCAATTCCGGAGACAACCACAGAATATGGAACTTGTCCGGCGCCGACCGGTATGGTTCGAAGTGCTTCAGCCACCCCAGATCCACTGCAATCAGATCAACCTGCCCCGATTGCAGCTGCTCGAACGAACGTCGGAACGTCCCCGTCTGTGTCAGGCTGGAAAACCACCGTTCCGGCGCCTCCGGCAATTGCCGCTGCAGATAACGGTAGGGCACCATATAACCATTCATCGAATAACGATGACTGAAAGCGATCCGGCTGCCCCGCGTGGCACTGAGATGACGAAACGGCTTCACCGACAGCAATACCGCGTGGTTGTACCTTTTATCTTCCTCGGAGTATTTCTGCACTGCCAGAATCCGGGCCAGGTTCTCCCGCTTCAGTTGCAGATAACATGCCGGATTGAGGGCCAGCAGATCGAGCGTCCCATGGGTAAATCCGGCCATGGCTTCTTCATAGGAATGGGTATAACAGGGCCGGAGTTCATAACTGTCGCCGGCGCGACAGCAGTCGGCAAAAAACGCCTGAATGGTCTTTTCCGTTTCCGGACGGTCGGGATCCGGAATAATGCCGATGCGGATAACCTTGCGCACCGGTTCCGGCGTTCCGGCACTGTCGAAAAACGCGACGCCGATCAGCACCAACAAATCCAATCCCAGAATCACCGCCAGGACCACTATGACAATCCGCGATATTTTCATCTCTTTTCCTGCGTTATCCCAGCCATGCTCAAAACGGAGGCGACGGCTGTATAATAATACCGCCTCCAGGCAAAAACAACCTTCTCCGGCGGATTTGCCGGACTTAATCCGATCCGTGCAATCCCGACCCGCAACGTTCCTGCTGGCATATATATTGCGCAAACAACATGCCGGTATGACGGTCGTGAACATAACGGACCCGCGCCAATCCGGTCCGGCAACCCATGGAGAGATGAACCGATGAAGTCAACACCGCGCTGGTTTCTGGCCATATGGCTGTTATCCGGATCGCTTTGCGTCGGCAGCGACGCCACGGCGCCCACAACAACAATCGCTCATTGTGAACAGGAGCTCAACCGGGAACAACAACGGGAAACGGCCCAACGGCAGCAGATCGTGAACATGATCGCCGCCATGGTCACCACCATGAAGGATTACGACGCTTCCGCCCGCAACGACAGCGGCATCAGCGGGTTGGGACGCATCGAACAGTTGCGTTTTCGCGCCGAACGCTACTCGGCGGAACGCCGCATCCGTAAAAATATCGCCAAGGATCTCGATACGCTTTATACCACCGTACAGCAATGGCAGGCCACGGAAAACCGCATCCGGGAATGCCGACAACAGTTGAAGATGGAAAAGCGGATTCAGGCGATAAAGCAGGCCGCCGCCGCGGCACAAAAAAATCAGAGCGAAGCCGCCATGGACATCGAATCCATCGAATACTATACCTTGAAAAAAGCCGCCACGCTCCCGGAAGTCAGCGCCCTGCCGGAAGTATATGGCGACAATAGTGCCTGGCGTTACCTTTATGATGCGAATCGCGACAAGATTGCCCATCCCAACGCCGCCATTCCCGCCGGTACCACCCTGGTGGTGCCCAATCTGAAAACCAAAAACAAATTCATCAATCTCGACTGATCCCGGATCAACAGTGGAGATACGGAAAAGTGCCATGACCCATTACTGCCGCATTCTGATTGTCGATGACGACCCTTTGGGATTGCTCAACTACCTGGATCTGCTGGAAGATCACGGCTATCATGCCGTCGGCGCCCCCAGTCTGGCCCAGGCCTGGCGCGAACTTTCCCGCCGCGATTTCGATCTGCTGGTCAGCGATCACGATCTGGGCGACGGTAAAGGCACCACGTTGCTCCGCCGCCTCCGTGACCACCACCGG
>JAQUZV010000003.1:7255-22391 GCA_028691155.1 Victivallales bacterium | reverse complement strand
CGCTTCACCGGGAATCGTCACTCCGGCCCGCCGGGTGCGGCCGTAATCGCGCTGGAAATCGACATAATAAAAAACCTTGGCCGTCGCTTCCGGCATACTGATGTCAAAGCGCCGATCCGCCGGACAAGGCAGACTGAGGCGAAATTCCAGCGGCCCGGATTCGCTTCTGGTCAGTCGCCGTTTTATGCCGTTGACCTCAATGGTCGCCTGTCCCGGCGTCTCCCAGAATAACGGCATCACCAGTTCCACCGACTTGTAATCATCCCCTTTCTTCCGGGTAAAAGTCTTGCACAACGGAGTATTCGTCCGCAACTCCACCGCCCCCCAGCCGCCGAAAGAATGCGGTCCGTTATCGAGAACCATTTCCTGCTCCGGCGCCACCCGAACCCGAACCCCGTCGTGACGCACCCGGCGCAACACCTTGCTTTCGCCATAATAACGATAGGCGTCATAGGCAAAAAACACCAGGCAGAACGCGGCGAAGAAGGCCACCAGACAACCGATACGGCCGGAACTGCTCCGGCGCGCCGTCCAGACACACCCGGGGAAAATACCGGCAAAAATTCCCAACAACGGCAACACCGGCACCCGAAACCGGGCCAGAATATAAAAGGAAACAATGCTCAGAGCATAAGACAGCACCAGATAGGTCAATACCTGATATTCAAGTTCCCGCCGAATCCGCCGGAACAGACATAACATGCCGGCCAGCCCCAAAACCAGCAACATCCAACTGTAAACATGGGCAAACACCCGGTACGTCCAACTCATCCGCCCATATTCGAACGCAATATTGTTGGGAATTTCCCGATAATCCCAGAACAGTAACAACTTCCGGAAAGTCAGCTCCGTAAAGGCCAACGGCTCGGCGCAAAACCAGTCCCAGATATGCCGCTGAACGCTTTTTTCCCGATCCGAAGTCCAGATCCGGAACGTTTCCGGATATTCCATCGCTCCGGCCCCGGCCGCCCAGTCCCGGCCTCCCGGCGGCGCCTCCGGCGTATTGCCGAGCGCCAGCACATTCTGCGCCGCAGTGGACGGCGGCGAAAGCTGCCCCCGCACCAAAGAATTGTGAATCACAAAGGGAACTTGGGGCAACAGGGTAAAAATCACCAGTGCCATGGCGGGAACCAGCTTTTTCGTCACCTTCCAGCCATTGAGATTGATGCGATCGTCCCGACGGCGGAACTGACACCATACCGCCGCCGCCGCCAACGCCGGGAAAAAGATCCACACGTTGCCGCGGGTCAAAATACTGCACCCGAGGACCAGGCCGACCACACTCCAGCGAATCCAGTTGCGCCGCCGCACCGCCAGCATGGTCGTATAAAAAATCAGCGTCAGAAAAAATGCCTGCAACGTTTCAATCAACAAAAACGGGGTGTAAAGAATCAGCGCATTACTGAAAGTCAGCAACCCGGCCGTAACAATCCCGGCCGTCCGGTTCCACAACCCCGCCGCACTCAGCCCGGACAAAAACACCGTCAGCGCCCCCAGCAACGCCTGCCAGACAATAATCATCCCCACGCTGTTGCCGAAAACCACCTTGATCAGCGGCAGAAAAACCGCATAATAAAATGGTTGGAAATAAAATTCGCCCTGATATTCGCCCCGAGCCACCATATCGGAATTGCTCTGATAGATGGCCATGTCGGTCAGCGGGGACGGCGCCACCACCGGATTATGTCCGCCGTTGGCATGAGCCAACTCGAAGCCGACCGCCAGCCGCAAGACCAAAGCCGCCACTGTAAGCAGGCCCAAAATCCAATAAAACCGCTTGTTCATAAGTTTGCCGTCCCGGAAAACCGGAGCATCAAATATTCATCAGGTCTTTTTCTTTTTCCGCCAGGATTTTGTCAACCTGAGTCACATAATCATCGGTCAGTTTCTGGATCTCATCGAGCCGTTGTTTGAGTTCATCTTCGGTCAATTCGCCGCCCTTCTGGGCTTTTTTCGCCGCGTCGTTACCGTCGCGCCGGATATTGCGGATCGCAATTTTAGCGTCTTCCGAACGGCCCTTAACCTGTTTGGTGAGGTCGTGGCGCCGTTCTTCGCTCAATTCGGGAATCGGCAACCGAAGCACCCGTCCGTCGCTGACCGGGGAAATGCCGATATTCGAGGCCAGAATAGCTTTTTCGATCGCGCTCACCACCGACGGATCCCAGGGCTGAATCATGAGCATCTTGGCTTCGGGCACGGTAATTCCGGCCAATTCTCTTAGCCGCGTCGGCGTACCGTAATAATCCACCGTAATATTTTCCACCAGCGCCGGAGAGGCCTTGCCGGTCCGAACCGCGGAAAAATCATGATGCATGGCATCGATGGTTTTCATCATATGTTCTTCCAGGGTTTCGAGAAGATTGTCAATGGACTCGCTCATAAAATCGCTCCATGGTTAAAAAATTGTTTTTATCGTCAATAATTCCATTTATATATGCGGTTTTCCACCTGACGGATATGGAATTAATTTAACCTGAAAATGTCGTCGTTCAAACGGCAGTGACATTTTTTCCCGATATTATCCCCGCACCGACTCCGGCATTATTTCATTGCCGCCGGCGCAGGCAATGTCCGACGACCGAACCCGGACAACGTCAAATCTCCGGCGGCGCCGGGTTGTGATAGCCGAACTCGCAGGACAGCACAAATGCTTCCATCAGCGTTTTCAGCCCTTCCCATTCCTGACGGATGCTCTCGGCCTCGTCGGGAGTAATATGCTGGTCGGAGATGGCCACGCTGATCTCGCGAATAACATCGCTGAATTTCTTCAGGGAATCGGAAATGGATTGATTGACGGAAGTATCGGGATCGACCCGGATGTCCGGATTTCTGATAAAAACACCGTTGCACTCCTCACAGGCCCAATGCAACGGCATATCATCACCACAGGCATTGACGAAATCCACGAATCGCTGCAACGGATCGGAACGATTCTTATCGTTGATCTGATTGTAAAGCGCCGTCTGCGAAACATTCAAGGCGGCGGCAACATTTTTGACCCCGGCCTGTTCGCAGGCCTGCCGCATCGCAGTTTTACTGTCCATAAGCACCCCCTGGTCATGGTGTTGGCTTCATTATACATCCATAAAACCGCAACTGCCAGGACACAAAATCGAAAAGCGATGAAATTTCTCTCTCCGTCCCGTTTCCCCATTGAACCGCATCAACTTTTCTTTACATTGCCATTCGACAACAAAAAGCACTAAATCATCACATCATCAACACTATACCGTCATTATCCCCTACAAGCACATCCACTTTCATTGATACCGATCAGAAATAACCCCATCAATTTTTATTTACAGCAACATCCTATCCATCAAAGAGATAGTATATACTTCATGCGAGTTGGCACAAAATATTCGTATGCATATACAATGGTGGGATATCAGATAGTAAAAGTTAAACAGCTATTTGAAAATCGGGCCATAGCGATATCCGTCGGGGGACAGGATAAAGTTACGCGATTTGTTGTCGTTCGGGGATAACGGCGATAAAACGAGTCGGGCTATGGTCATGAACGGGGAGGAGGGAACCCGGTTGCAACCGGTTGCGGTTGCAGCCGGGTATTTTTTCGTCTTGCCGGCAACCCTCTTCCGCCGCCATACTCAGGGTAAAAGTTTCGTGGCCACGCGAACCGCATCCAGCGCATCTTTGGCATAATGAGCGCCGATCTCGTCGGCATAAGCCTGATCGACCACCGCCCCGCCGACGATGAAGCGCAAGTTGTCCAGACGGCGATCCTTCGCCAGGGCAATCACCTCTTTCATGGCCGTCATGGTGGTGGTCATCAACGCCGACAGCCCGATCAGGTCGACCCGGTGCGCCACCGCCGCATCCAGAATGGTCTCCGCCGGTACATCCTTCCCGAGGTCAAACACTTCGAAACCATAATTGCGCAACATCAAACCGACGATATTTTTTCCGATATCATGGATATCGCCCTTGACCGTAGCCAGCACAATTCGCGGCCGCGATCCGGCGTCGGCGCCATCATGCTGCAACAACGGTTCCAACACGGCAAAGCCACGGCGCATGGCGTCGGCGCTCATAATCAGTTGCGGCAGAAAATATTCTTTTTTCTCGAATTTTTCCCCGACCCGGTTGATGGCCGGAATCAACGCCTCGTCCACCAGTTGCTGCGGCGTAAACCCACCGTTCAACGCCGCTTCGATGGCGGCGGCAATCGCCTCCTCATCGCCCCGCATGACACAATCGAACACCCGCTGTTCCGGAGAAATTTCGCGCCCCGGAGCCGCGACAGCGGCGGCGGTCGCCGCCGCGCCGGAGTAACGCCCGACAAAGGCACTCATTTTGCGATCCCGACCGTTGAGGGCATCGGAAGCCGCCACCAGATCGGTAATTTCCTGCGTTGCCGGATTGGCGATGGCCATATTGAGTCCACGACCGATTGCCATCCCCAGGAACGTCGCATTGAGCAATGGCCGCTGCGGCATCCCGAAACTGACGTTCGACAGCCCGCAGACGGTATTGATCCCGAACTCCCGGCTGCACCATTCGATCAGCTCCAAGGAAACACCGGCCGCCGCCTGATTGGAAGATATGGTCATAATCAGCGCATCGACGCAGAGATCGGCTTTTTCATAACCGTACTCGGCGGCCTTGTCACACAAATATTTCACCGTTTCGATCCGTTCCGCGGCCGTGGCGGGAATTCCGGCATCGGTCAGCGGCAGCAGAATCAGCATGGCCCCGTATTTGGCCGCCGTCGGCAACATTTTTTCAATGCGCTCCTTCTCCGCCGACACCGAATTGACCAGGGCCCGGCCGGGATAAAGACGCAACGCCGCCTCCATCACTTCCGGATCGGTCGAATCGAAACACAACGGCGTATCGAACGCAGGCACCAGCATAGCCAGAGTTTTGACCATCATTTCTTTCTCATCGATGCCGGACAGCCCCATGTTGACATCCAGCAACGCCGCCCCCTGCTCCGTCTGTTCGGCGGCGAATTTCCGAACCAGATTGAGCTTGCCTTCCCGCAATTCGGCCTGCAAGGCCTTTTTTCCGGTCGGGTTGATTCGCTCGCCGATAACGGCAAAAGGCCGATCCGCCGCCAACAGCCGGGTTTTACGGGCGGAACACACCGCCCCGCGCACCGCCGGTTGCGGCGGCAGCGGCGCATGTTGTCCCGCCAAGGCCGCCTGGCAACGAATGTGTTCCGGCGTGGAACCGCAACAACCGCCGAGCAGATTAATTCCAGCGGCGGCAAAGGCCGGGGCAAAGGAGCCGAACTCCTCCGGTCCCATCCCGAAAACGGTCTTTCCATCGATCAAACGCGGCATTCCGGCATTGGGTTTGGCAATCAGAGGAATCCGGGCGTAAGGTTTGATGCCGCGGATAATTTCGATCATATTCCGGGGTCCGGTGGAACAATTGCAGCCGAAAGCGTCGGCGCCCAGCGCCTGAAGCGCAACCAGGGCCGAAATCGGATCGTTACCGGTAAGGCTGCGTCCGTCCTCGTTGAACGTCATGGTCACCATAACCGGCAGATCGCAGCTCTCGCGCACCGCCAGTAACGCGGCACGGGCCTCCTGCAGGTCCATCATGGTCTCGATGACAAAGCCGTCCACCCCGCCGTCCAGCAACGCACGGACCTGTTCCTTGTAAATATTTACCGCTTCCTCGAACGGCAGTTCGCCGATGGGAAAAACAAATTGTCCGGTCGGCGCCAGATCACCGAAAGCCAGACGGTCACCCACGGCACGGCGCGACAGAAGCGCCAGTGCGCGGTTGAGTTCATGAAGCCGGTCGGCCAGGCCGAATTCGGTCAGTTTACAGCGATTGCCGCCGAAAGAAGGCACGTAAACGATATCCGCACCGGCCGCGCAATACTCCTGCTGCACCGCAATAATCGCTTCGGGGTGCTCCGTCACCCACAACTCCGGGCACACCCCGGCAGGCATACCACGCTTGGCCAGCTCGGTGCCGGTGGCGCCGTCGAGGATAACAATTTTATCGGCAACAAGGCGTTTAAATTCCTGTCGTGTCATTATTTTTTCCCTCCGTCGGGATTGGGGGGTTGAATTCTATGCCCGCGAAAGCCGTCACCGACTTCTCCGGCATCATGAACAGACGATCGGTCAGGCTCATGCCGAAATCCTCCAAATGTAAAAGACGGAAGATATCGCGTTGCGCCTCCAAACCCAGATCCGAATATCCCGGAGAAAAGCGTCTCCGGGTCAGTTTTTCTCCTGAGCGCGTCAGTTGCGCCGCCTGATAACGTTGCAGCCAGTCCATGGCCGCGTCGGCGGTTTCACTGCCGACCGCGTCGTAAATGGCCGCCGCGGTGCCGTCGCCGGCCGCCGCCAGTGCCGCCCCGGCGCGGGATATCTCCGCGCCGACGGTCACCGCCGCCAGCCAGAGCGCATGGCTGTCCTGCACCAGCGCCGCCAGTCCGCCACTGGCAAAAACCGTCCCGTCGGCCAGGCGGACCAGATTTTTTTCCACGGCAATCGGCTCGAGCCGAATCCGGCAGCCCCGCGGCCGGCGAAGCGCAAATCCCGCGGCAATGGCCGCATCGATAAGCCGACGCTGCCGTTCTGCCATGACCTCATTGCGATGGCGGTTATAACCCAACCGCCGCATAATCTCGGGCAACGGCGGCCGCAGCGGAATCGCATTAAGTACTTCCACGGCCATAATTTCACCTCAGACCAATTTATATTACCGCCCTTTACGCTCCGGGCACGCCGTCACCAGACGCCGACGTTGTTCTATCCGGCCCGGCCGGATCGGGTCATATTGCCGTTGCCGCGCCGTTCCGGAGTTGACTCCGACGAACATATTCGAAAAGGATCACGGTCGCCGCCTGGGCCACATTAAGCGATTCGGCATCCCCTGGCATCGGAATCGTCAACGCCGTTGCCCCGGCGATCGGCCCGGCCCCGTGGGCCTCACTGCCCATCACAATAGCCGTCCGTTCAAACAGTGACGCCGCGGTAAAACAGTCGGCGCCGGCATTGACATCGGTACGATAAATATGCTCATAGCCATATTGCCGCAACGCGGCGGCCACGGCTTCCAAATCGGGAAACTCCCGCATGCCGATCACGAACTGCGAGGCCATGGCCGCCCGGATAACTTTATCGCTGAACGGATCCGCCGCCCCGGCGGTATACCAGATTTCCCGCAGTCCAACGGCCCGGGCGGTACGAATGATGGTCCCGAAATTGCCCGGGTCGGCGACCCGGTCCAGAACCAGCACAAACGGGTCCCGCGGTGCTCCGGCAACCGGTTGCGGCCGCCGCGCCACCGCCATAATCCCCGGCGACGCCACCGTGGCGCTGAATTTACGAAAGCCGTCACGCGGAATGCGAATGACGTCCCGACCGGGAAAATTATCGACCAGATCGTCGGCGCAAACCATAAAAGCGATGAGTTCGGGAGCGGAAAGATAAAGATCGCGGCAACAGCGCATCCCTTCGCAGAGGCAAAGACCATATTTTTTCCGGCCGTGCCGGGTCGCCAGCGCCCGGAGCAACATTTCCCGACGGCGTGTCATCCCGAGACCGGTTCCGGCATCGGGGGTATCGGCGGCGGCGGACATAATATTATTTGCCGGCGGGGGCCGCCGCTTTTTTCCCGGCGCCGTCCCGACTGATGGCCTGTTCCAGTTTCTGCATATCCGTCAGGCTCATCAATGCCATCTTGGGCCATAATGTGCTTTCTCCGGCCGCCATGTCCGGCTGCTCCTTGGCCACAACTTCCAGATAGCTCTTCGCCGCCGCATCATGATGCTGTTCCAATTCCAGGCGCCCGGCGGAGTAGTATGCTTCCATCCGCACGTTGGTGGGAAAAGTATTGTCTTTGGTAATGGCGGCGAACTGCGTCACGGCCTCCGGCAACTTACGATCCATTTCCAGCAGATAGCCGATATTCAATTCCAGCGGCCAGCGCATCTCTTCGGGCACGTTCAATGCCAGCAAAGCACGGGAATTTTCCAGCGCCGCCGCAAAATCTTTTTTACCCACCTGAATTTTAATCATTTTCTGATAGGCGGACCACACCGCTTCCCGACCGGAATATTTTTTGATGACCTGTTGCAGTTCCGGTATGGTATCGGCGGCGGCGATGGCATCATTCGCCTTATTTTCCGATGCATTGTATATGGAATAACCAATGGCGCCGATGGCCACCAGCACAATCAGAATAACGCAGCCGATCAGAATATTTCTCAGGTTGTTGACCATGAAATGTTCAAATTTGTCAAAATCGTCAAGCAGCATATCGGTAATCTGCGCATCTTTCGTTTTTTTCGCCTTTTTCGCCATTCGGAATATTCCTTTATATGAAAATTGTCTTTGCACTCCTACCCGAAAAAATCGTGGAGTATTTTAACACGCCGCCCGCCTTAATGCAACAGCCGATGTACAATAAACGACATTTTTCCCGCGCCGAACCAGGTCGATGCCGCTTCAGCCAAAGTGAAGTCGGGAAAATCGGCGTCCGTATTCCGTCACGACGTTATCGTCATCGGCCGAAACCGTCCCATACCATGGAACGCGCCACCGCCGCCGCCGGAAATTATCCCGTTTTTATTGTCATCCTCCTTGCATTGGCCGCGGATATCGTTATCTCGAGATCAGTATTGCCAAGCAATACAATAGAATCAACCCTCCGATGCCATCGGGAAAATCATAATCGTGCTGTGGATGAAGAAATGATACTGTTTTACTATTCGGCTGCATATTCCCCACGCCCTGCCCGGCGTCATTACACGCCATCAACCGACATGAAGTCTCCGACTGTCGGGTTCATGTCTCCGCTGGAACCGGGATCGAAGATCAAAACTTTTTGCAGGTATTTCAAATTAATTGTTCCGGCCAAGGCCGACCCAAGGCAAAGGAGCGGAACGGCAACCAACAACAGCGATTTTACAAGACGGAAGCATCTATTCGGGTCCCGGTCGCCTTGCGTTCACGCCCGGCTTGACGCTCCAATTCTTTATCGCCATAAACGATAGTAACACGATTTTCATGGCAGCTTACAGTTATATAACGCCCATCATAGTGAGGTTCATAATGTCGGGAATCGGCGCTTTCCTCTTTGGGCGACACCTGATACTTCTCCTCAATGACTTTGCCGATAGCCTCAACTTCCTTACGAGCGGCAGCTCTGTCCGCAAATTTTCTGGTGGCCTCGATGCGAGACACCAAATTACTGATGGAACCGGTCATTACCCGATAGTCTTCATATCCCGACATTTTTTTTGCCGGTTCAAACTTATAGCCCGGCTGGTTTCCGATCAAAGATGCCGTCGATATATATTTTGAGCCCAGCTTTAAACCAAACGCCCCTTCTACCATCCGCATAAACGTGTACATCTCCGTCCATTTTTCCTGCGCCAGATAAAAAGTCTCGCTATCAAAACAATAAGCCAAAATACCGGGACTTGTCGCGGCGCTGGTATTTGCCGAAATCTTGACTAACGGACTTGTCGCAGTACGAGGATTTACCGGAGCTTTGATGAATTGAACTCCTCGTTGATTTTTGTAATCAGTAAAGCAAATTTCGTTATTGTTACGACGTATCTCTTCTTTTTTTATTTTATAATATTGACTTGCCCATTTACAAAGCGCTTGAAATTTCATTTCCACTTCTTCCGGCGTTTCGCATTTGCAGAAAGCCTCAAGCACGGCAATTTTCCCATCGGCAGGACTTATGCAAACGCGATAACTCTCGAAGATCGGAGATGGCTGGGGAGGAGTAAAGGGATAATACGGTAAGTCGGATGAATAAGTAGCCAATGGTTTCTCCGGATGAAACGTCGTACCGTTTTGACCGATTTTCACGCCGAAAATACCATCGATTTCTCCGGCCCATACCACTGGTCCCAATAATATAAACAGAAAAATAACATGTAACTTCATCATCACCCCCATCTTTTTAATTCTGTGAAAATTATGACGCATTATTCCATTCATGCAAGCATTGCACCAACATCGAGGCCAAATAACCAACCCATTTCAGATTGCCATCACTCCGATTCATGATTTGATCAACTGTTTCAGGTTGATTTCGTCAAATTGTGTCCCCTGGTATAAATTACACATCTTTGAAAAAAATTCCATATGTATTAGAGAAAAATCATGACCGCTCGGGACTATCATACCGTGCAACGTAAAATTTTCGCGGCCAAACCGCTGAAGCAGGGAGAGGAAGAACAGTGGCCCCATTTCTCCCCCCTCCAATTCCATCAATAACAACCCGACGACGCCCCGATCACCCGCGACAGCCGGGACCATTATGGTTGCCGCGCCGGCGTCAGTTCCCGTTGCAGTTGTCGCGCCCCCCGGTGTTCCGGCCAACGTCGTAAAATGGCATGCAACATTTCTTTCGCTTCCCTCGTCCGGCCGGAAGCGGCCCGCACCAACGCCAGATTGAGCTGTAAATCCGGATTGTCCGGCTCCAGACGCACCGCCCGGGCAAACCACTCCCCGGCGACGTCAAAACGTTCCGACCGGAAGGCAATAACCCCCAGAGAATTCAGTGCTTCCCGGTGATCGGGCTGTTCAACCAGACACCGACGCAGCAAAGCTTCGGCCGCCGCACCATGTCCCCGCTCCAGATGGAATGAAGCCAGATTGTACAATACCTGCGGATTATGCGGCGCCAACGCCAAGGCCTGCTCGTAGTCGGCCTCGGCGGCGGCCGGATCGCCGGATTGCGACGCCAGATTGCCCATATTCATATAACCGTAAGGATTGCGTGGCTCAACCAATGTTGCCCGACGATAACAATCCGCCGCCCGTTCGAAATCGTTCTTTTTCGCGTATATCTGTCCCAACAGGTTATAATTGCGCGCCCAGTCCGGCTGTTGCCGTATCGCCGCCGCCAAATGCGTTTCGGCCCGGGACAAATCACCGGCCGCCAGCCACGCCTCCCCCAGAATGGTATCGGCCTGGGCGGATTCGGCGGCGGCGTCACCGGGCATGCGGGGCCAAAAAACCATCACCGCCGCAATTGCCGTCGTCAACGCAATACCCCGCCACCGCCGTTGTCGAATCCGATCGCACCACAGCAAAGCCCCGTACGCGGCAAAATAGAGCACCGGCGCCAGCATCATAAGCCGGTAACGTCCGCCGACCACGGTTAAAGTAAGTGCGCCCCAGACACTCAGGATCAGCACCAGTTCCTGCCGGTGCGACCAGAGAAAACGCCGGTTTCGGCTCCCGGCCGCAATTGCCGTCAACGCCAACACCGCCGCCAGGCCGAAGGCCCAGGCGGTATGCCGTTGTAACGGAGTAAAATATTTCAGCTGCGGCAAATCCGGACCGGCGGCGGCTTCGCGCCAGTTCCACACATACCCGGCTTTACGCAGTTCCAGTTGCAGCCAGGCCAGCGGGTGACGCCGGATGAATTGTCCCGCCTGCTCCAGAAAATAGGTGTCCGGCGAAATGCCGCGACGGGCCGCTTCCCGTGCCACCGTCTCATGAATGCGATCCCAATCCGGACCTGGCCAGATGTAACACCCGCCGGTAGCCGCCGGATTGTTGCCCAGAAACAGATTGTAGGCGCTGTTTTTCTGTATCGGCACCAGCCGTCCCTCCAGCCGGTAGTTGTAGCTGCCGACCGGCAATACCGGCAACAGAACTCCCAGCGCAAATCCCGCCAACTGAAACCAGGCGGCGCGGCGGCGGCCATGACGCGACCGATGGCGACCGCACTGCCACAGCAACAATACGCCTTCCATAACGGCAAAGCCCCCCGCCAGAGGATGGGTAATAATCGCCAGCCCGGTCAGGACCCCGCCGATACTGCGCCAATACCATGCCCGGCGGGAGAAACCGTAGCCGTCCGCTTTCAGCAACGCCCACAGCGCCAACGTTACCAGCGGCACCAGCAACGCTTCGCTGATAATCTCCCCTTCATAATACCACAGCGGCGGATAAACCGCCGCCAGCAGCAAATAGAGATACGGGGTCCAGTGGAAAATCCCGGTTCGCGGCGCCCGCCGGCGCCAGACGCAGAAGAGCGGTACCATGGCCGCCAATCCCGCCAGCAACTGCCACAACCGCACCAGATCGAGCCGACCGGAAACCAGATAATAGAGTCCGGCCAGACCATAGGGATAAAGCGGGGCGTGAATGTGAACCCTGTCCCAACACCACTGCCCGACCAGAATCCGGCGGGCCCACGCCAGATAATCGGAAACATCCGGCCCTACCGCCCGGACAAACAGCGGCGAAGCGGCATATTGTTCCAGATAAAGCCACCGCAATCCCACCCCGACCGCCAGAATAAGGAGGGACAGAATGAGGGTGGGTTCCGGACGCTTCATAAGGGGTCCGCCAACCCGTTGACATGTGAAGTATCGTTCCAGCAGCCGAGCTGCCATCCTTCCCGGCGCAACAGAAAGAGATTGTAACTGACATTGGCGGAGCGGGGCAGAAAATTCCAGGTGTTGCCGCCGCCGAGAACGTATTTCAGCATCGCCTGCAAAACCCCGCCATGCGTCACCACCAGAATGCGCTTGCCGGGATGGCGGGCGGCCAGAGTATCCATTACCGTCGCAATACGGCGGTAAAAGGCGCGCTTGGATTCCCCGCCGGGAATATTCAATTCGGCGGCATCGAACTTGAATCCCGTCATGATCTCGGGATGGGAAAGACGCAAATCGTCATAGCCGCAGTTCTCCAGTTCGCCCATATCCCATTCGCGCAATTCCGGCATCGGTTCGGGGTGCAGGCGGCAACTTCGACCGATAATGGCGGCGGTATCGACCGCACGGATCAGATCGCTGGAGTAAAAGGCGTCGAAATGTTCCGCTCTTAACCGCCGGGCCAGCAATGCGGCCTGCTGCCGTCCTTCCGCATCGAGCGGAGAATCGTAATGACCCTGCAACCGTCCGTCGTTGTTGGCGGCGGTACGGCCGTGGCGAACGGCAATCAGTTCGGTAAAAATTCTCGCATCGGCAATCATCGGCAGAAAATCCTCTATTCCCGGGATAAAAGTTGCATGGCTTCCGCGTCGCCCCGTGCCGCGGCCTTTTCCAGCCATTTGGCGCCTTCGGCGAGATTTTTCTCCACGCCGATCCCTTTCAGATAGCAAATACCAAGGCGGCGCTGAGCTCGAATATCGTTGCTTTGGGCGGCTTTGGTAAACCAGTAAACCGCCGCGCCGGGATCGGCGGGAATCCCGCGCCCATCGAGAAAATAACAGCCGACATTGAATTGGGCATGCGTATTGCCTCCCCGCGCGGCACGAAGGAAATATTCCGCCGCCCGGCGATGATCCGCCGTCACTCCGAGCCCCTGGGCATATATCACCCCCAACCGGAAAACGGCCTGATTGTTATTGCGCGCCATCGCTTTTTCGTACCATTCCCGGGCCTTGCCCACATCCTGCGGGACAAATTTGCCCACCATATAGCAATCCCCCATTTTCGTCATGGCCATCGGCAAACCGGCTTCGGCGGCGCGACGATACAACTCAAAGGCCTTGTTTTCATCGATTCGCCCCCCGTTGCCGTACTCATAACACCACCCCAACTTGGCCAGCGCCTCGGGAACCCCCTGGGCGGCGGCACGTTCAATCCAGCGCCGCATGGCGGCATGGTCGGGGGCGCAACCGCGGCCGAGATAGTAGCAGTCGGCCAAAATACGCATGGCGGCGGCATCGCCGCCTTTGGCGGCATATTCGGCATTTTCGAACGCCTTCTTAAGGTCATCCGGAGTCTGCTCGTCCGGATCGACCGACAAATACCATTCCGCCAGAACGCGGTAAGCTGGCATAAAGTCGCGTTGTTTCAGTTCCGTCAGCAGTTTGAAGGCTTTGGCGCGGTCGGGCGGAACCGCGGGTTCCTTCTGCTTGCCTTCGCCCGCGGCGGGAATCCCGTGCAGATAAGCGATCGCCAGATTGAGCATGGCCGGGGGAATATGCCCTTCCGCCGCCTGCCGATAACAGCAAAAAGCCTGGTAGCGGCTCCGTTCGACCCCCCATCCGTTCTCGTAGCAGATGCCCAGATTGAATTGGGCTTCATGGCACTGCTGCTGCGCCGCCTTGCGATACCACCAGGCGGCAATGGTATAATTACGGGTCCGCCGGTCGCCGAAGAAATAACGGTTGCCGAGCTCCAGTTGTGCCGCCTTGTCGCCACCCATCGCGCGGTCGCGCACCGGATCGGAAGGCGCCGCATCTTCGGGATCGGCGGCAATGCCGGTATTATTCAGTCCCCACAGGGACAGCATCAGCAGCAACGGCAACCAGATGTTTCTGAACCATGTGTTCAATCTTTTTCCTCGCCTCCGGAATTATTTCCACCACAACCCATCGCGATATAATACCGCCGTAATGAAAATTTATCAAGCCGAAGCAATTCTTTTGCCTTGACAGCGGCCCCGGGCAACGTTATCATTACTTATTTCGCCGGTAACAAACAATCGAACAAACGGGATCTGGTAATGTTGAGAAGGCTTTTCTTCCTGGGATGCTGGTGTCTGGCGGTATTGCTGCTGCCGTCCGGATATGCCGATGACAATGTTTTGCGTTTTGCGATATTGAGCGATATTCACGTCTCCGCGGGCAATAAGAATCACACGGCGCTGAAACAGGCGGTAGCGGAAATCAATACCGGCAATTACGCTTTTGTCGAAGTCAACGGCGATCTTTCCAATGTCGGCGCCGATTCCGAACTGACCGCCGTCAAGCAGGCGTTGGATCAACTCCGGGCCCCGACCTACGTTATCCCCGGCAACCATGAAACCAACTGGTCCGAAAGCGCCATCCAGACCTTTTTCAAATACTGGAAAAACGACCGCTTCGTTTTCCGCCGCGGCAACTGTCTGTTTGTCGGCTTCGACACCGGTCCGTATATGAAAATGGGAGACGGACACGTCAAGGCCGAAGACCTGCACTGGCTGCGCCGCACCCTGAAAGAAAACGTCACCCCCCAAACCACCTTGATCGTGTTCGCCCACTATCCTTTGATCACCCCGGATCTGGACAACGCTCCCGACGTTATTGCGCTGCTGCATCAATACCACGCCGCCGCCATCTTCGCCGGACATTACCATATGATGAATTACTACAATGCCGACAACATGGCCGGCATCTTCTGCCGCAGTCTGTTCATGAATAAAACCTTCGGCTATTCCATCGCCGAAATCGACGG
>JAQUZV010000003.1:0-7245 GCA_028691155.1 Victivallales bacterium | reverse complement strand
ACGGCCGGGAACTGCGCGTCTGGAACAAAGTGATCGGTCAACCGCTCGGCAAACCGGCCGTGGTCTACAATCTGGACCACCCGGTCATCCCGGACGGAGTCAAAAAGTCGGTGCCCTTTGCCGCCCCGTCCCAAACCTCGACCAGGAATCAGCCGGTCCGGGTGCTGGCGGAAGACGCCTCAATTTTCGGCGGTCTGGCCTTCAATGGCCCGGTCATTTACTACGGCACCTCCACCGGCCGCTTCAAGGCGTATGACACCGCTTCCGGCAAGACCTTGTGGGATCGGGACCTCGAAGCATCGGTTTATTCCACCCCGGTTTATGCGGACGGCGTCGTCGCCGTCGGCAGCATCCGCAACGCCATCCTCGGCTTGTCCGCCCGGGACGGCGAAACTATCTGGCGGGTTCCGACCTCGGCGCCGGTTATCGGCGACGGCCGGGTGGTCGACGGCGACCTCTATATCGGCGGCGGCAGAAAAACTTTTTACAAACTGGCAATGAAAACCGGTACCATCATCTGGCAGAACGACGGCAATTTCGGCACCTTTCAGGGGCGCCCCGCCGTCGCCGACGGCAAAGTGATTTTCGGCGCCTGGGACGGCCACCTCTACTGCCTCGACGCCGCCACCGGTAAAAAACTCTGGACCTGGGACAACGGCCGTCCGGGACAGCGTCTGCTCTCTCCGGCCAACTGCGCCCCGGTCATTACCGCCGGCAAGGTGTTCATTGTTGCGCCGGACCGTTACATGACCGCCCTCGACCCGGCCACCGGACACCAGATATGGCGTACCCATCAATACCAGGTGCGCGAATCGCTCGGCGTCTCCCGTGACGGCAGGACCATTTACGCCAAACTGATGGATGGCCGGGTACTGGCCGTCGACGCCGCCGCGCCGGAATTTCAAAAACGCTGGGTGACGCCGACCGCCTCCACCTACGATCACACCCCGACGCCGCTGCTGGAAAACCGCCATGTGGTTTACGCCGGCTTCCGCGGCGGACTTCTGGCCGCCTGCGACGCCGCTTCCGGTCGGTTGTTATGGGAAAGCAAATGCGGTAATTCCGCCTTCAACCGAATTCAAACCGGCCCGGACGGATCGGTCTGGATCACCTTGATCGACGGTCAGATTTACCGCATCAAATAGTACCCTTTATCCTTATGGCCGCCTTGGGCATCAAACCGGAGGCGGCCGTTCCTTTGGCCGCCGGAACAAAAATATTTCCGGTCATGTCTATTTCTGCCGGAGCCATAAAGCTTGCGTTTAATTCATTCCGCCACTATATTTATAGCACGGGCCATTAAAGTTCTTCCCGTAATCAATCATGGATCGATGGGAAATCATGGTGCTGAAATCGGCCCGCAACCCAGACTGCCGGGAACAATCCCGACAGCAGTAAACACAGCGGGGTGAAATGATGAAACTGTTCAAATTCATGCTGGTGGTCATTATTCTGGTTGTTCTTGCCGCTCTCGGCGTCCGTTATTACCGGCAACACCAGGAAGCGTTGCGAAAGCAGCAACAGCAGCAAACCGAGGCGCCCGCCACACCCTCGACGACAACGGATACAACCGTTCCCGCGCCCCAACAGTCTCCGACCAAGACGGACGGCCCCAATCAGGCCACCGGACCGTTGCGCAACACCAAAATCGCCGAGAAAATCGTCAACACCTACAACCAGCATAATGCCCAGCTCGAAAAGGAAATGAAATAAACCGGCAGGCGGCGGTCACGGCGTTCGGGTCAGCCGTTCGTAAAGCGTAATAACCATGCCCGGGGAAAAGCCGCGCGACATCATGAAGCGCACCGCTTTCTCTTTCTTTTTGCGCGGATCTTTTTCCCGGGCCAACGATGTCAGTTTGCGTTCCAGCAACGCCTCGGCCCGTGCGGTTTCATCCTCGGACGACACCGCGTCCAATAGTTCGGTGACCAGCTCGCCAGGCAATCCCTTGCGCTGCATCGACATCCGGCAACGCCGGCGGCCATACCCCCGGCATTGCAGTTCTTCCAGATACATGGTCGCAAACAACCGGTCGTCGAGGAATTTCAACCGCAGACACTCGGACAACGCCAGTTCCACTTCCGCCTCGGCAAATCCCTTGCGAAGTAATTTATCCCGCAGTTCCGCACTGCTGTGAGCGCGAACCGCCAACAGCTTTACCGCCATATTCATGGCATTTCTATTCTCCGCCACTGTCGACCGTCTCTCCTTTCACCAAAAAGGCGCGGCAATGCCGCGCCTCTCTATTTTCAGCTCACGGGAAACGGCAATCAATACCGTTTCTGCTTGCTGCGTGCCAGCACGCGCAACCGCAGGGCGTTGAGTTTGATAAACCCTTCCGCATCCTTGTGGTTGTAGGCTTCGGCATCTTCGAAGCTGGCTACGGCTTCATCGTACAAACTGTATTCGGAACGCCGCCCGGTCACATGGCAGGCCCCCTTGAAGAGCTTGACCCGGACTTCGCCGGTAACAAACTTCTGGCTTTCGGTAATAGCGGCCTGAAGCATTTCGCGTTCCGGCGCATACCAAAACCCATTGTAAACCATATCGGCATAACGTGGAATCAGACTGTCGCGCAGGTGCATGACTTCGCGGTCCATGGTGATGGATTCCAGTCCCCGATGGGCGTGATGCAGAATGGTGCCGCCCGGAGTTTCATAGACGCCGCGGGACTTCATGCCGACAAAGCGGTTTTCCACGATGTCCACCCGGCCCACGGCATGTTTCTTGCCGAGCGCGTTGAGCTTGCGCATAATATTAGCCGGCGAGAATGCTTCGCCGTTGATCTTGACCGGCACCCCTTTGTCAAAGGTGATAATCACGTCTTCGGGTTCATCCGCCGCTTCGCTGAGCGGTTTGGTCATCACGGCGACATCGTCGGGGCAGGCATTCCACGGATCTTCGAGGATGCCGCCTTCAAAACTGATGTGCAGCAGATTGCGGTCCATACTGTAGGGTTTGGCCGCGGTGCTGGTAACGGGAATATCGTTCTTGCGGGCGTATTCGATCAAATCCATCCGGCCCTTGAAATCCCATTCGCGCCAGGGGGCGATGACTTTGATATTGGGTTCGAAGGCATAGGCGGTCAGTTCGAAGCGAATCTGGTCGTTACCCTTGCCGGTGGCGCCGTGGCAGATGGCGTCGGCGCCTTCGGCGCGGGCGATTTCGATCAGGCGTTTGCCGATCAGGGGACGGGCGATCGAGGTGCCGAGCAGATAAGTATTTTCATAAATGGCATTGGCCTGCATCATCGGGAAAATGAAATCGCGGGTCAGTTCTTCGGTCAGATCCTCGACATAGCATTTACTGGCGCCGGTACGGATCGCCTTGGCTTCCACCCCGTTGAGTTCTTCTTCCTGACCGACGTCGGCACAGAACCCGATCACTTCGGCGTTGTATTTTTCCTTGACCCATTTTACGATTACCGACGTATCCAGACCGCCGGAATAAGCTACCACTACTTTCACTTTATCTACTCCTTTGTATAGGTTACAACTGAAAACGACGGCGGTAATTTAACATCACCCCGACTATTTTGCATCCTGATTCAGATTAATTTGAAACTTTTTATCGCCGTCGTTGACCAGATAAGTCGTATTGCTCGGGAAGGCAAAATCGATATGTTCGTCATTGAAGCGCTGGAGAATCTGCAGATTGGTTTCCGACAGCCACGCCATCGCCTTGCCCCAGTCGCCGGGGAAATACCAGACAATAACCTTGATATTCAACGCCCAATCGTTGAAGGAGTCGAAGAACACCAGCGGCTGATGCTCCTGATCCATCCCCTCGTGGCCGTCCAGAATCTCATGCAGCAGCGCCATGGCCCGACGCATCTTGTCCGGAGAGGTGTCGTAAGTCGGCGTCATATTCATCACAAACTTGATATAGGGCCGTACGGTAATATTTTCCACCGCCGATTCCACAATTTTCTTGTTGGGCAACGTAATCACATGCCCGTCCAGAGTTTCCAGTCGAATGCTGCGGAATCCCACGCTTTTCACAATTCCATCGTAATCGGCCACCTTAATCCGGTCGCCGACAAAAAACGGCTTGTCCATGATAATCATGATCGAACCGAAGAAATTGGCGATCGTATCCTGGGCGGCAAAAGCCACCGCCAAGCCGAAGATACCGGCCCCGGCCAGCAGCGTGGTAATATTGATACCCAGAATATTCTGTCCGATCAGCAACACCGACACCACCACCACCACCACCTTCAGCGTTTTGCGCAGCAGCATCAGCAGCATATCGTCCATTTTGCTGTCGGTCCGCCGGGTATAGCGTCCCAGCACTTCGCAGACCACATCCACGCACCGGTATATGCCCCAAGCCACGGAACCGGCCAGGACCGACGTCAGCAGCATTATGGAAATCTCCTGAATTCTCTTCGGCGAATCCAGCAACATATTGACCGCGCTCAAATAGAAACCGAGCGCATAGGCGGCGGTCGCCAGGGGCGTCAGGATCGCAAAGCATAAACGATCATCGAGATCGGTATTGGTCCGCCGCGCCAGCCGACGGATCAACATGTGTTCCAAAAGCCAACGGAGTCCGGCCACCAGCAGAAAAGTGGCAAAAATTCCTCCCAGCAGGTAATAAAAATTTTTCAGCGAAAAAGCTTGGACTCCGGCCAGATGCCTCCACACTTCCTGCGCTTTTGCCTTGATTATATTCCAGAGACCAGCGGGAGTATGCAACGTTGCCGGTTCCGGGGCCGGGGCCGGTGATTCCTGTTTCAATGCCGCCAGCAATCTGTCCACATCCTTACCGTCGGCAAGGATAATGACATTGCCGGATTTAACCCGGATTTCATCCTTTCCGCTTTCCACCACCACGCTGCCGGAAGCGAGTTTGGCTTTGGCGCCGGCGGACGGCGCCGCCGTCATCGCCGCGCCCCATGTCATCCCGCCGATTATCATGATCAATAAAAATTTCCAACCGTAATTCACTGGTAAAAACCTCGTTTTATCGTTGTTATTTCCGGCTGCCGTCCTATATTAATCCGACGGATGCCCACTCAAGATAAGGATATCATAAAATAACGTCTTGCGGCAATTAATGCAACATCATTAAGACAACTCGGGTAAATTTCATGGCGGAACACAATTTTTTCAACGATATGGAGCAGGTGCTGAAAAATTGCCGTGACCATGCTCCCTGCGCTTTTCTTTCTTCGGCCAACCGCGACGCATTTTTCGCCCCGGCACCGCGGGAATCCCCCCTCCCTCCCGCCACCGCCGCAATCGGCCGAAAATCGCCGCCGCCCGACCTCTCCCGGCCGACGCCGGAGCATGTCCCCGAAATATCACCGGCCGCCGTACCGGCGTCGCCCCCAGCGGTCACTGCCGATCCGGCCGCCATGAATCTGGAGGAATTGGCCGCGGCCGCACAACACTGTACCGCCTGCCGGCTGCATGCCGAACGGCATCATGTCGTCTTCGGCGAAGGCGCGCCCGACGCCGAACTGATGTTCATCGGCGAAGGTCCGGGATTCGATGAAGACCGGATCGGTCGCCCCTTTGTCGGCAAGGCCGGACAACTGCTGGACAAAATGATTGCGGCCATGCAGTTTACCCGCGAAGAAGTGTTCATTGCCAACATCGTCAAATGCCGGCCGCCGGGCAACCGCAATCCGCAACCGGACGAAGCGGCCGCCTGCCTGCCCTTTCTGCAACGCCAGATCGAACTGATTCGCCCCCGGGTTATTGTCCTGCTCGGTGCCGTGCCGCTGGAACATCTGTTGCACCAGCGCGGCATCCGCCGGTTGCGGGGGCAATGGCAGGAATACCACGGCATTCCGGTCATGCCCACGTATCATCCGGCCTATCTGTTGCGGTTTCCTGAGGGCAAACGGGAGGCATGGGACGATCTGCAACGGGTCATGAAGGTATTCGGCAAGGTTTATTCCCGCTGATTCAGGCGGTTGCGACCGGCGCACCGACCGGCAGAAAGAGATAAAACGTCGTGCCCATCCCCGGTTGCGTTGTAAATTGCACCCAGCCGCCGTGATTGACAATCGTGCCGTAAACCATCGACAACCCCATGCCGGTGCCTTTGCCCATGGCTTTGGTGGTAAAGAACGGTTCGAAAATCCGTTCGGCCACGTCGGGATCGATCCCCTCGCCGTTATCGCTGACCGCAATACAATAAAACTGCCGGGGCGAGAAATTGTTTTTCAATTCCGGCGGCGGCGTCAATTTCACCCCGGCCTGTTCCGGGGGAACCGCCCGGATGACAATTACACTGTCGCGTTCCATCGCCGCAGTGGCGTCGCGCGCATTCAGCAGCAAATTGAGCAATACCTGCTGGAGCTGAACCAAATCCCCTTTGAGCATCACGCCCGGCGGCGGCGGTTCGATCCGGACATCCACATCTTCCTGGCCGCGCGGCACAAACAACTCCACGCTCCGGCGGATCAGTTCGCCCATATCCAGCTCCCGTTCCACATATTTCCCTTTGCGGGCAAATCCCAGCAACTGCTGGGTCAGTTTGGCGGCCTGTTCGGAGATTTCCACCACCTTGTCCACATGTTTCATCACCGACTGGTCCTGAATCTTGTAAATATACTTGATTACGTCCAAATGACCGATAATCGAATGGAGGTAATTGTTGAAATCGTGCGCCACGCCTCCGGCGAGGTGGCCGATCGATTCCAGCCGCTGGGCATGGGCCAGCTGGACAAATAAATCCTCTTTTTCCCGCGCCAGCCGATTCTGCTCGGTCACGTCACGGCCGAGAACAATCAACATGCGCATGTTTTCAAAATCTATTTCCGACAACGTCACACTCAGTTCGATACGGGACCCGTCGGCGGCATTGATAAAACAGTCGAAATCGTCATTGAGTTTCCGGTCGCTGCCGAAGGCCAGGTACTTCTCGTTCCACAACAGCGGTTCCCCCCGATTATCAAAGAAAATCGAGGGGAAATACTTGCCGATCACCTCATTGCGATCATTGAGGCGCATAATCCGGCAGGCGGCCAGATTGGCGTCCACGATCTGCCCGTTGCGGTCGAGCAGCAGAATCATTTCGGACGCGTTTTCCACCACCATCCGATAACGGTCTTCCCATTCGTTAAGATGCGTCTGGAGCGCCTGAGCTTTGCTGTACCCGCCGAAAAAGGCGAGAACAATATCCAACGCCCCACGCCCTTCTCCGGGTATCTCCTTTTCGATCCGCGACAGATAAAGGGTAATCAGGATGCTCAGCAACAACGCCGCAATCGACCGGACCGTCAAGGCGGAA
>JAQUZV010000201.1:4271-4671 GCA_028691155.1 Victivallales bacterium | reverse complement strand
TTCCAGAAGCGTCATGCAGACGTTGTCCATACATGTGGAGTTGACTTTCTTCAACCCGTCGATCCCGAAAACGGCATCCTCCAGTTTTCGGGCAACATTTACTTCGATCTCCGTAGGGCTCGAACCTGGAACGAGCGTGACAATGGAAACATACGGCACTTCGATGTTAGGCATATTGTCTTTGCCCATCTTAAAATATGCCATACTGCCAAAGATCAGCATAAGTATTATCAGACAGGACATCGCCACTGGACGGCGAGTGGAAACTTTACTCAGCAGCATGATTATCTCCCGCCTCGGATGAAATGACATCCAGTTTTGATTTGTCATTCAAAAAAGCTTGTCCTTCAACAACATAACTCAGCTTTTCCGGATCGAAATCGGCGCCGGATATCATCAT
>JAQUZV010000201.1:0-4261 GCA_028691155.1 Victivallales bacterium | reverse complement strand
ATCCCCGGAGGCAGCAATCGCTTGCAGGCCACGCCGTTTTCATTCGAGAAGATCGCATATTTCCCGTTCGCCTGAGTGATGAATGCGGCGGTCGGCAACCCGTATCCTTCCGTCTGATCCAGAATAATATCCGCGTCGCAGAGCATCCCGGAAATCATGTTCGTATCTTCCGGGAGCGCGGCTCTGATCTCGAATGTCCGGGTTTCCGGGTCGACGGAAAGTGCCTTGTAAGTTATGGGAATGGTGGCGCGGTATGTGGAATTTTTGGAACTGACGCTCAGCATGGTCTTATTCGTAATGATTTTTTCGTAATATTCGGCCGGGATAAGCGCGGACAACTCCAATTTACGGCTTTCGATCTTTAATATTTTCTGGCCGAGCGCGGCGTATTCCCACTGTTCCATATACGTTTCGACGATCTTGCCGTCATATGGGGCGAAAATAATGGAGTCGTGGACGCGGCGTTCCGCAATACGGATATTGTTTTCCCCCTTGGCAATTTCGATCTCTGCATATTTCGAGGCCGCTTCCGCGAGCTTGACCTGATTGGTTGACTCCAGAAAGGATAGATGAAATTCATCGAACAGTGCTTTGGAAACGGCCTCGCTGGCATATAACTGTTGGTTGCGCAAAAAGTCGCCTTCTGATTTTTTATGCTGATCGAGGGCGATCTTCACGCGCAGCTGCGCCTGCTCATAGACCGATTTCAGGACTTCCAGCTGCTGGCGGCTGATTTCCCAGTTCGCCTCAAGTTGAAATTTATCAACCTGAAACAACAAGTCGCCTTGCTTGACCGGCATTCCTTCGCGAACGGGAAATGCTTCAATCGTGCCGGAAATCTTGGCGCAGATGTCGGCATGATCCACGGGTTTTACGTTCATGTGTATTTTCAAACGATTGCAAAATGTCCGCTGTTCCGCGCTTTGAGTGCGTACCCGGAATAAATTCTGTTCCACATCGTTGTTTTTTGTATTTTCCTGTCCGCATCCGGCCAGGGTTGACGCCGCGAGTATCAGCAGCAGCTGGCAAACTTTTAATCTGTTCATATGAATTCCTCCTGAAGCAGGTTAAATCCCCGCAAGATTTCCTGTTCGCAAAAATATTGCAGGCGTCGTGAAAAACCATTGCCAACTTTTTTGTCCGGATGAAGGAGATCGACAAGATCGTTGTCGCCGGAGTACAGGAAAAGCTGTGCCGTAATGAAAAGATACCAGCAAAGCGCCGTCTCGAAGTCGTTGTTTCCGGTAATTTCAGCATAGACTTTGGCAAATATGCAGACCATTGGTTTCATATACGTTTCAATAAGACGCTTCCGCATCGAGTCCATACCATTCTTCTGAATGATCTGCAGCAGGAATCCCTTGCGCCAGCCATCCGGAATGGTTTTGTCGAAACGGTTGAAGATCACTTCGATCATCCCGGAGACAAATGCTTTCTGGCCGTCGCGCGTGGAGAGCAGGCTGGAGTTTTTCTGGTAATATTCTTCGAGGGAATACTCCTGCAACGGGCGCATTGCCGTTTCCGCCACCGCCTGAATCAGGCCGTCCTTTCCTCCAAAATAATACTTTATTAGAGAAATATCAATGCCGCCTGCTTCCGTTGAGATATCCCGTGTCGTCACGGCGTCAATTCCGTATGCGGAACAGAGTCGTCCAGCGGCTTCGATCAGAGCTTGAGCGGTCTTGTTGTTTTTAATGTTCGCAGTCATAACCACCTCATTTTTTTATTCTTGATGAATTGATAAGTATATTATACATCAAATGATGAAAAATGCAAATCAAATTACACGATCTGAGCGAATTTCTGAATGCGATTCGCGTGATCTGAGCGAAACTTGCAGTGATAATGTCCCGTAAAGTCGCTTTTTTTATTTTCCGTTGATTGTCTGGACATTTCGCGGACGGTTAATCGCTCGGATAAGATGCACCGCGCGGGAATAGCAAGAGTCTAAAGAGTCGATTATGCCAAAGTAAAGCTGCGAGACGGAAAAACCTTTTGGGCAAAGGTTCTTTCCTTCTCGCGCTCTTCCTTTGCCAAAACTTTTCGCGTTGCATTTACCCAATTGGCATGAGCCAATTGGGTAAATGCGAGCTTAAAAATTTGACACAAAAATAAAGCGAATGCCCGGTTTCAACTTCCGAAAGTTGAAACCGGCTCCGGCAAAGATGATATTCAATTCATCGCCCAGTCACGTCAAGAAACTAAATATTTCATGAATAAATGACGGTGTTCACTCGGAACCATTACGTTCCGTCATCATATCGCAAGTTTTATTTCACGGGAAACACCTTTTCTGGCAATAACATACCACACTTTTTCAAAATTTCATACTGATAATCAAGCGTTTGAATACTTTTCCATGATCGACTAAAGACAGAATCCGGCCACCGGAACGCCCCTCGCCGACCACCCCGCGCCCCATCCCGATAAGTGCATAAAAATCGGGCTCCGCCAAGCATCCGCCATTCGCTGGCCGCACCCCGCGCCCCATCCCGATAAGTGCATAAAAATCGGGCTCCGCCAAGCACCACTTGCCTGCCGGAACCCGATTGCTCCGCGCGTCAATTACACGCGCCGTAGTTATGTCGCGATATTTACGCCAGCTTATCGCCCAACGCAATCGTATAGCGCGAGTTGTGTTTCTCATCATCCGTCGTGAAGAGCTTCACATAGTAATCCGTATCGGCGCTCAGCTTCAAAGACTTGAAATCCGTCAAATCGTCAACCGTCAGATTACCCACCTTCTTCAGCTCGCCATCCAGCGCCGAATAGATCTCCGCCTTGAACTTCGTGCCGACTTGCAGCCCGATATTCAAGTTGTAGCTCCCCGACTCATCCACCGCAAACTTGAACCAATCCACCGCGTCGCCCAGGCCAATCCAGTTGTCCTGCGCGCTGTCCAGCAGATTCGCCCCGGTCCACTCATTGTCCGCCGCCGAAATCATCTCCGCCGGTACGACCGCGTTGTACTGCTCAAACGAAACCGTGTAGGTCGCGGCATTCTTCCGGCTGCTGCCGCCGGCCTCCACCGCTACAAAATAACGGCTGGATTCGTTGAACGTATAGAAGTTCTTGAAGGTCGCCACGCCATTCTTGATCTTGGCGGTTTCCAGCAGCTCCGGAGTGGCATAGTCGTCGTCATTGACCACCACCAGGTGGAATTTAAGGCCGCTGGCGGTCGTGCCCGAATCGGCATCGTTCAGCAGCATCAACTTATAGTCCGCCGTGCCGGTGATCCCGTCCAGCGCGATAAAGTCCAGCCCGTCGCCGAATCCGACATAATCCGCCGCCGTGACGCCGTTGACCGTCACCGACCGGCCGCAATCCAGCGCGCCCTGCGCGGTATCGTCCAGATGCGATGCCCCCAAATAGGTGACCCGGGTAACATCCACCGCGTAGTTGCTGTCCAGCTTATTGCCGTTGGCGTTTACCATGATGTAGTATTCGCCGGCATCCAGATTCTTGACCGTGCTCTTGCCGTCCGCGAATGTGCCGTTGTAAATCTTTTTGCCGTTGGCATCAAAGATGCTCAACTTGAGCTTCTGATTCTTGCCGTCGATCGCCGATTCGGCCATCAACACCTCCAGCGAATACGCCCCGGCGGTCTCCACGTTGATATAGTAGTAGTCCTGCAAATCGCAGCTGCCGACATAACCGCTGACCATCACGGTATTGAGCGTATTCACCGGGAAGATCGAACCGTTCGCCTTGGCCAGTGCCATGGTGTCGTCATTCAGCGTAACCGCGTACTGCGCCGTGCAGTCCACGCTCACGGTGAAATCGGTGGCCGGCGACGCCTTGCCCTTATCATCATAGGTGACGGTAATCGAATAGTTGCCCTCGTCAAAGTTGAAGTCCTTCAACAGCGCGTCACCCTTGACGCTCTTGTTGTACAAGGTCTTGCCGGTGGTCTGATTCACGATGCTCACCTTGACCTTGGCGGTGAGATCGCCAATGGAGACATTGTAGTGCCCGACATTCTTTTTGCCGTTGGAGACCTGCATCTCGAAGCTCATCGTGCGCTCCACGGTATTGACCGTGCCAGTGAAATCCCAGCCCGGATTCAACTCGGTGAACAGCACCAGATCGTTGCCGACATACTGCGCAGAGAGCGAATACACTCCATCGTTGCCGACATAAGTGATCGTCTGAGCCGAACCCACGGTAATCGTGCCAATCGGATCGCTCTGCATATCCAGCTTCACGCTGATCAGCTTGGCCGAGGTCGAGTAGTCGCGGCAGAGCACCGTCATGCCGCTGT
>JAQUZV010000200.1:4128-4687 GCA_028691155.1 Victivallales bacterium | reverse complement strand
CATATTATCATTCGGGTCCCAACCTTGTCGCGCAACATCATAATTAAGGTATGACAATATGAACGAAATCGAACTGGCCGCCCGCGTCGAAGAGCTGCTGCAACAAATGACTCTGGAAGAAAAGATCCACCTCTGTCACGGCTGTTCCGGCATGGAAGCCGGCGACATTCCCCGCCTGGGCATTCCCCGCGCCGCCATGGCCGACGGACCTCAGGGCGTACGCCTGGAAGACGGCCGCACCGCCACCGCCCTCCCCTCCGGAATCGCCCTGGCCTGCTCCTGGTCGGAAGAAACCGCCCATGCCTACGGCGCACTGCTGGGACGGGAAGTGCTCGGGTCCGGCAGTCACGTCAGTCTCGGACCTGGCATGAACATGATGCGGACGCCGCTGAACGGGCGCAATTTCGAATACTTCGGCGAAGATCCGGTACTGGCGGGAAAAATCGCCGCCGCCTATATCAACGGCTGTCAGGAAGCGGGAGCGGCCGCCACCCCCAAGCACCTGGCCCTCAACAATCAGGAAATCTGCCGTACCACCGGCAGTTCCAATATCGAAGAA
>JAQUZV010000200.1:0-4118 GCA_028691155.1 Victivallales bacterium | reverse complement strand
TCGCTGCGGGAAGTCTATCTGACCGCTTTCGAAATTGCGGTCAAGGAGTCCCGCCCCTGGATGATGATGTCGTCCTACAACAAGATCAACGGCACCTTCGCCTCGGCCTGCAAGCTGACCCAGCAGGATATTGCCAAGGACGAATGGGGGTTCGACGGCGTCATGGTCTCCGACTGGGGCGGGGCGCACGACACCTACGGCTGTGCCATGGGCGGCCTGGATCTGGAAATGGGTCAGGGCGTCGATTCGATCATGGGCCAACCGCTGCTGAAGCTGGTTCAAAACGGCCTGGTCCCGGAAACGGTAATCGACGACAAGGCCCGCCGAATGCTCCGGCTGTTCTTCCGACTCGGTCTGATGGACCAAACCACCCCGGCCGGAGAAATCAACACGTCCCGCCACCAACAGTCGGCGCGCCGATTCGCCGCCGCCGGCATGGTGTTGCTGAAAAACACCGATCATGCCCTGCCGTTACAACCGCAAAAGCTCAAGACCCTTGCCGTCATCGGCCCCAATGCCGATTACCATCACGCCATCGGTCCGCTGGAAGCCTGCGGCGGCAGCGGCGCGGTTCATGCCCCCTATGAGATCACCCCGCTGGCGGGACTGCGCCGTTACGGAGAAGAGCACGGCATCGAAATTTTTTACACTCCCGGCGAAGTTTTTTCCTGCAACGCCATTATCCCGGCGCAACTGCTGACGCACGGCGGCGAACCCGGTCTTGACGCCGCCTACTATCGCGACGAAGCGGCCATGGAGCGCGGCGACGCACCGTTCCGGCGCACCGTCGACCGCCATCTGGAATTGAACTGGAATAAAGTCCATGCCGTGGCCGACAACCGGGAGGAACTGCCCGATCGCGACTTCACCGTCCGCTGGAACGGCGAACTGACTCCCGAACACAGCGGCAAAGCCCAATTGTCGCTCTATTGTTTACGCGGCCGGGCCCGCGTTCTTCTGGACGGCGCCGAGGTCATGGCCTCCAACCCCGACCAATCCTGCAGCCGGGCCGAATATCATCTGGTGGCAACCGCCGGGCAAAGCCGAAAGGTGGAAATCATTTTCACCGCCACCGCGCCGGAACCGGAATTCAAATTATTGTGGCAGTCGGCCGCCGCCGCCGACTGGGATGAAGCCAAAAAGATCGCTGCCGCCGCCGACTGGGTGGTTTTCTGCGGCGGCACCAACCATTTCTACGACCGGGAAGCGCTGGGCTGGGGCGATATTCCCGGCGCCGACATTCCCGATCTGGAACTGCCCGGCCGTCAGGCCGAACTGATCGCCGCACTGGCCCGGGTCAATCCCCGGATCATCGTGGTATTGACCAACGGCTCCGTCGTCGCCGTGGAATCCTGGCTCGATCGGGTTCCGGTACTGCTCGAAACCTGGTATCCCGGTCAGGAGGGCGGCAACGCGCTGGCCGACGTGCTGTTCGGCGCCGCCGAACCCGGCGGCCGGTTGTGCTGCACCTGGGGCAAGCAGTTGACGGATTACGCCTGTCATGCCAACGGCAATTATCCTGGTGTCCGCACCGGCGCCCACCCGCACGTCAATTACGACGAAGGCATGTTTATCGGCTACCGTCACTTCGACCGGGCCGGCATCACGCCGCGTTTTCCGTTCGGATTCGGCCTGGGATACAGTGAATTTGCCTTGGAACCGGCCGGGATGGAAATCGTGGCCGCCGAAGCCGACGCGCCGGAAATCAAAGTGTCGGTCGCCATTACCAATACCGGCAAGCGAGCCGGGACGGAAGTCATTCAGGTTTATGTCGGCGACGACGAAGCCTCGGTGGAACGCCCGGTCAGGGAATTGAAAGCATTCCGCCAAGTACATTTGGAACCCGGCGGCGCCGCCACCGTAACCTTCCCCCTGACGCGCCGGGACTTCGCCTGGTGGTCGCCGTCCACGCGGAACTGGGAAGTGGAACCCGGCGAATTCACTATCGCCGTCGGCACCTCGGCCACGGACATCGTCTATGCGGAAAAAGTTATTCTGCGGCCGACCCGGCGTCAGTAAGCGGCACCGGGCAAGCCGGTATGCCCCGCGCTTTTGCCCCGCCGGGGCCCGGCTTGCGGCAACCCGACAACTTCAGTGCGCAATAACCGGTATTGCGCATTGAATTCCACCCGAACCGACTGTTCGCCGCGCTCGACCATGCCGCCGTAAGGGCGGCGGCGCGCCAGCAGATAAACCCAGGTTTCACCATTGGAACGGTGGGCGACAAATTGCGCGGCATCGCGGTAACGGTGATTCCGTTCGTCGGGTTCGCCCAGCAGCGCGATCACGGCATCGGGCGTCATTCCCGGCTGAAGGAGCCGATAATTGGCCCGAATCCGATGCGCCCGTTCCGGCGACGCGGTATAAGGATAGCTTCTGCTGTCCGCCGGAGTCATGGTCGTGCCGCATCCGCCCAGTATGGCCACGCCCAGCAGACCGGTTATGATTTTCATCAATTTTCCCATCGGTATCCTCCTTGCGGACCATCGTTCAGTCATCGATTCGGCCGATCGTCATTTACGGCGACGGCCAACGGCAATGGCAATTCCCGGCCATTTCCTGCCGTTACCGGGTTGCATCGGGTTGCTTTGACTTATATTTTACCATGATATGGAAGAAAGAAAAGTCATAACCGTAGATTTTGTTCAGGGAACGCTGCTGCTCAACGGTCCGGCCGATCATATTCTGGCCATCCGCGAATGGCTCAAATATGACGAACGGGTCGGAATGTTCCGGGCCCGGGCGCTGCATTACGGACCGATCATGCTCAAACTGCACCGGTTGAAGATTCCGTTCGCCGACCGGGCCCGGCAGTTTCAGCCGCTGCAACTGCAACTGCACGGGCGGGTTTTTTCGCCGTTGCCGCATCAGGACGCGGCGCTCGCCGCCTGGAAACACGGCGGCAGCCGCGGCGTGGTCGTCCTGCCGACCGGGTCGGGCAAATCCTATCTGGCCGTGCTGGCAATGCGGGAAGTACAGCGTCCCACGCTGATAATCGTCCCGACAATCGACCTGATGCAGCAATGGGCCCGGCAACTGGAAACATTTTTCCAAGTCCCGGTCGGTATGCTCGGCGGCGGCAGCCGGGACATCCGCGATCTGACCGTCAGCACCTACGACTCGGCGGTGCTTCAAATGGAATTTATCGGCAACTGTTTCGGGTTTCTGGTCTTTGACGAATGCCACCACCTGCCCGGCCCGACCACTCAACTGGCGGCAACCATGGCCATGGCGCCGTTCCGACTCGGCCTCACCGCCACTCCGGAACGCAATGACGACGGGGAACAACGGCTCTATGAGTTGATCGGACCGCTCGCCTATCGCATCGACATCGACGAACTCGAAGGCAAGGTGCTCGCACCTTATGTCACCCGGAAAATCGAACTCGATCTCGATCCCGACGAGGCGGAGGAATACCGTCGGGCCCGACAACTCTACCGTGATTTTCTCCAACGCCACGGCATTGCTTTCCGCAGTTCCAACGATTGGCAACGCTTCATCGGCCAATGCGCCCGCCACCCCGACGGCCGCGCCGCGTTCCAGGCTTACCTGCGCCAGAAAAGCATTGCCCGCGGCGGCCGCAGCAAACTGCGGCGGCTGTGGGAACTGCTCGGCGAACACCGCGGTGAACGCATCATTGTTTTTACCGCGGAAAACGATATCGCCTACCGCATCGGCCAATTGTTCCTGCTTCCGGTGCTGACGCACAAGACCAAGGCGGCCGAACGCAAGGAAATGTTGGAAAAGTTCTGTTCCGGCGCCTATCCCGTACTGGTCACCAGCAACGTTCTCAACGAGGGCGTGGACGTGCCGGAAGCGGGCGTGGGCATTATCGTTTCCGGCAGCGGCAGTGTGCGCGAACACGTGCAGCGGCTGGGACGCATCCTCCGCGCCACCGCCGGCAAACAGGCCATCCTTTACGAACTGGTCAGCCGTGACACTTCGGAAGTTTACGTCAGCCGCCGCCGTCGCGAACATCGCGCCTACCGTCACCATGGGAGATATTGAAAGATGTTGACCCGCGAATTGCTGCGCTACAAGAATGTCGGCGGCGCCGCCCGCCCGCAGTTCATCGACCCCGCCGCGCCGGAACTGCTGGAACTGGCCGCCGGGTTGCT
>JAQUZV010000199.1 GCA_028691155.1 Victivallales bacterium | reverse complement strand
ATCTGAAGTGCGTGAGCTGATTGGTTGGCTCGATGGGCAAGGTTGATGGCGAGGGGGGGAGGGGATTCCGGCCGCGGGTGCGGTCGGGCAGCGTTCCGGCGCTGCACCCCGTCCGGGCTCGGCCCGGTGCGGAGTAATCGCCTTGACCGTCGGGGTTTCCCCCGACGGTCAAGGCGATGGGCTGCCGAAAATCGCCGTGGAAAACGGCGATTTTGTGGGGAATTATGATAACAGGTCAGTTACGGGTAGAAGCAGCAGTAACGCGCCGGCACGTTGCCGGCCGCGGTCCAGCGGCGGAACGCTGGTCGTGCGGAGCACGAAATCTTAAAAAAATAAAATCAAAAGGAAGGAGTAAAATTTCATGTAAGCGAGCGAAGCAATGCTGACATAAATTTTACGGTGCAGCTGATATAAGGTAAGGAATTAAGGAAACAGGTCAGTCGCGGGCAAAGGCAGCAGCAACGCGTCGGGACGCTGGTCGTGCAAAGCACGAAATCTTGATGACGGGATGGGCAAATTGAGATGATTTGAGGATGGCAGATGAACCGAGCCGATAAGGAAAGTTTATTATGATCGATAATTACAGTGATGTTGCGTTGCTCAGTGCTTTTGGTCTGACGTTGTTGGCGGGGGCGGCGACCGGGATCGGCAGCGGCATTGCTTTTTTTGCCAAGCGGACCAATACGACGTTTCTTTCGGTGGCGTTGGGTTTTTCCGCCGGGGTGATGATTTACGTTTCGTTCAGCGAGATCATGGTCAAGGCCAATCAGGCGCTGGCGGCCGATATTGCCTCGGCGGCGACCGCGAAACTGGTGACGGTGGCGGCATTTTTCGGCGGGATGGGACTGGTGGCCATGATCGACCGTCTGGTGCCGTCGGTGGAAAATCCCCACGAAATGCACAATGTGGAGGAACTGACGGTAGCGGAACGGCGGCATCATAAACTGATGCGGATGGGGTTGATGTCGGCATTGGCCATCGGCATTCACAACTTCCCGGAAGGTCTGGCCACCTTTATCGCCGGTTTGAAATCGCCGTCGCTGGGATTGTCGATTGCCGTGGCCATTGCCATTCACAACATTCCGGAGGGGATTGCGGTGTCGGTGCCGGTATATTATGCCACCGGAAGCCGCAAAAAGGCCTTCCTTTATTCGTTCCTTTCCGGGTTGGCGGAACCGCTGGGTGCGCTGATCGGATATTTCCTGTTGCTGCGCTATCTGAATGATCTGATGTTCGGGCTGGTGTTTGCCGCCGTGGCCGGAATCATGGTTTTCATTTCTTTCGACGAGCTGTTGCCGGCGGCCGAAAAGTACGGTGAACACCATTTGACCATTTACGGATTGGTGGGCGGCATGGCGTTGATGGCCGGCAGTTTATTGCTGTTCATGTAGCTGTCGGGCGCAGACGTCCGGCGCCCGTCTTTTCCGACCATATTCCGGTGGCGGGACAAGGGATGGAAATGATGGGAAAAATGATCATTTTTTTCGGGTGGTTGTCTTGCATAAATCGGGGGTGGAGTTATAATTATCTTATAATAGATAAAAAAATATCTAATCTGACGGCGAGATCCGACGGACGATGGCCTCGATGAAAATAACGGAGCGGCATATGGCGGAAAAACCGAAAATTGTGATTTGCATGGGCAGTTCGTGTTTTGCCCGCGGCAACGAAAAGAATCTGCAGGTGCTGGAAAAGTTCATGCAGGAGCGCGGTTTGCGCGATGAAGTCGATGTGGAACTGGGTTGTTCGCTGTGCCGGGAACAATGTAGCCAGGGACCCAATGTGTTGGTCGACGGCAAGGAATACCACGCGGTGGATCCCGGTATGATGTATGAGATCCTGCGCGAACTGTTCAAGCACCGGGCCAACCGGTAAAGGCGGCGGAAATGAATCAGAGCTATCCGGTTTATACGGAAAAAAACGAATGTCACGATTGTTACAAATGCATCCGGCACTGTCCATCGAAGGCGATCCGGATCAAGGACGGCAGCGCCAGCGTGATTCCCGAATTGTGCGTGGCCTGTGGTCTGTGCGTGAAGGTGTGTCCGGCGGGGGCGAAGCACATTCGCGAGGATTTGTCGCGGGCGCGGTTTCTGTTGAGCCGGAACCATAAGGTTTATGTTTCGCTGGCGCCGTCGTGGCGGAGTGCTTTCCGTGAGGTTGGTCCCGGGCAGATGGTGGCGGCATTGAAGCAGCTGGGGTTTGCCGGGGTGGGTGAAACCGCGCTGGGGGCGCAGGCGGTCAGCGCCGAAACCGGGAAAATGCTGCATGACGCTCCGCCGGGGATCTATATTTCCTCGGCCTGTCCGGCGGCGGTGGATTATATCCGTAAATATCTGCCGGAACATGCCGGCAACATCACCCAGCTCAAGTCGCCGGTGTTGGCTCATACCATGATTCTGCGTCGGCATTTGGGCGAGGACATCGGGGTGGTCTTTATCGGACCGTGCGCCGCGAAAAAACAGGAGGCGGACCGCCACCCGGACATGCTGGATCTGGCGCTGACTTTTAAAACGTTGCAGAAGTGGTTCGAACAGGAGGGGATCGAGCCGGGGCGGTTGCCGCCGAATGAGGAGAAATTTGTTCCGGAAGCGGCCGAAGAGGGCAAGATTTACGCCATTGAGGGCGGGATGATCGAGACGGTTCGCGAGGAAACCTCCGCGGCCGACATCTGCTATATCACGTTGTCAGGTCTGCCCCATATCGACCAGGTGCTGTCGGGCGAACGCGCACCCGGCGGGAATGTCCGGCTGTTCATCGAATGTCTGGCCTGCGAAGGCGGCTGCATCAACGGTCCCGGCATGCCGGGCAGCGGCAATAAGCTGTCGGATATCCTGGCGGTGGCGATGGACTGCCGCGGTCGCAGCAGTCTGGGACGCCGGGTGGAAGTGCCGGTGGCGCTGCCGATCCGGGCGGAAGCGGTTCATGAACGGCAGTGCAGCGAAAAAGAGATTACCGCGGCGCTGGCGGCGGTGGGGAAATATTCCAAGGCCGACGAACTGAACTGCGGCGGCTGCGGTTATCAGACCTGCCGCGGATTCGCGGCGGCGGTGGTGGCGGGCAAGGCCGAACCGGATATGTGCCTCTCCTACCTGCGGCGGTTGGCCCAGAAGAAGAGCAATGCGCTGATCAAATATATTCCGGCCGGAGTGGTGATTGTCGACGGCGAGATGCGGATCGTCGAATGCAATTTGCGTTTTGCCGCGATGTTCGATGACAGCACCCGGATCGCCTACGAGGCCCGGCCCGGACTGCTGGGGGTGGATTTGCGCAAGATTGTGCCGTTCGCCGATCTGTTCGAGGTGGCCATGGCTTCCGGCAAGGATGTCTGCCGCGAAAATCACGTGATGGGCGACAAAATACTCGATATCGATATTTTCACCGTTGAGCCGCACCGGATCGTCGGGGCGATTCTGCAGGATGTAACCCAGGCCGAGTTGCGTCGCGAACAGATTTCGCAGAAGGCCCGGGAAGTGATCATGAAAAATGTGATTACCGTACAGAAGATCGCCAATTACCTCGGCGAACATATGGCGGAAACGGAAATATTGCTGCGCGAAGTGGCCAGCGGTTACGAAGCGCCGAAACCGCCGGTGGTCAAAACAGTAAAGGACGTGGCGGACGATGATCGGTGACGACACCTTTGTGGAAATAGAATACTATCAGCGGATCAAGACCGGCGAGGACGTTTGCGGCGACGATTTCAAAACCCTGGCGCTGGAAGATGAAAGCCGTTATATCGCGGTATTGTCCGACGGTCTCGGCAGCGGCATCAAAGCCAGTCTGCTGGCCCATATGACCACCGCCATGGCACTGAAATTCACCCTTCACGATATCGGGGTGCTGCCGTCGGCGGAGATCATTATGGACAGTTTGCCGGTGTGCGAGGTCCGCAAGATCAGTTACGCCACCTTCACCGTGATGGATGTTCTGGCCGGCGGCAAGGTGCGGGTGGTCGAAATGGACAATCCGCCGTTTATCCATCTGCGCGGCACCACCGAGGTGAAGCACGAAAAACAGACGCTGGTTTCGACCCATTGGCCCGATCGCGAACTGCACATCACCAGTCTGGAGGCAATGCCGGAAGACCGGCTGATCTTTTTTTCCGACGGCGTCAGCCAGGCCGGATTGGGACACCGTCCGCACAAATTCGGCTGGCGGCGGGAAGGGTGTCTGGAATATGTGGTCAACTGCCTCCGGAACCAGCCGCAGACCTCGGCCCGGACGCTGTCGCGGGCCATCGTGACCCAGGCCTGCGGTATGAATCCCCAGTGCCGCTGTATCGACGACATTACCTGTGCGGTGATCTATTTTCGTCGTCCCCGCCGGTTGCGGCTGCTGACCGGGCCGCCGTTCAAAAAGGATAACGACGCGGAATTCGCCGGTTTCGTGCGCGATTTTCCCGGCAAGACCATCGTTTGCGGCGGCACCACGGCGCAGATTCTGGGGCGCGAGTTGGGACGGCCGATCAAAACCCATTTGTTCATGCGCAATAAAGGGCTGCCGCCGACCTCGGAAATGCCGGGTGTGGATATGATTACCGAGGGGATTCTGACGCTGACGGAAACGGCGCGATGTCTGGAAAACGATGTGCCGGCGGCGGACATGGCTCCGGCGGTGAAGACGATGATCGAAATGTTTCTTGAAAGCGACGTGATTGAATTCATCGTCGGCACCAACGTCAACGAGGCCCATCAGGATC
>JAQUZV010000198.1:2229-4732 GCA_028691155.1 Victivallales bacterium | reverse complement strand
AGAGTGTCGCCGATTTCCAGCAGCCACGCCGCCAGCCGGTCGGAATACCGCTGCCGTTTCATGCCCCGCGCCGCCGCCGGCAGCCAGGCGCCGCAAACCCCGCCCACTACGAAAAAGACCGGCCAGTACAGCCAGTCCGGCAGCGTAAGTTCCCGAACCAACCCCAACATCGCCAACACCGCGCCCAGCAGCAATCCCAACACCAGGAAAATCCGACGTTCGTCGCCGCCGGCGACAGATACCGCGCCGATCATTCCGGCACCGGCCGTCAGCCCCAGCATGAACGCGGCATTCATCAGCCCGAACCAGAGATAGATCGAGCCGTAATTGAGTTGAAAATCCAACAACAGCCATAAGTTCATGCCCATGCCGACCACCGAAGAAAATCCCACCTGCCACAACAACTCGACGGTGCTGATGCCGGAACGCCGTCGCCACCATCGCTGCCCCAAAGCCAACAATATTGCCGCCACCGGCACCATTGCCAACACCAATAATCCGGTCAGCGGTCCCGGCAACGTTGCCGGCCACACCGGCTGCACCCCCATTTTACGCAGGGAGAAAAAGATCCCGTAACGAAACAGCACCGGGGAACTGTCGCGATTGAGCAACTCCCGACCCCCGGCGGCAATCGCCACCCGGTAGCGCGACATTTGAAAATCCCCGGCCAACGGATCAAATAAGGTATAGAGTCCCGACGGCGGAAACTGTTTCCCGATCGCCAGCGGCTGCAACCTGGCCGCCAACACTTCCGGCTGCCGGGAAAGCTGTCCGGACGCACCGGCAAAGAAACGGCTGCCGACGCCCGGCTGCAAAACCACGGCGGGAAAGATACTCGACAGCGTGGCCAGCAACGAAGCCCCGATCCCGGTCAGCTCCCGCCCCATATAGCCGTCGCCACCCGGAAAACCGAGACTGAAAACACCGTCGGCGCGCAAAACCCGCCGCACCGAACGGAAGAAATCGGCGCTGTAATAGCGGTTGGCCACCAAACTGGACGGCTCGCCCAAAGTCATTATCACCAGATCGAACGCTCCGGTGTCCGCCAGGCGCAAATACTGCCGGACATCGACCGGCGTCACGGCAACCTTGGCCAGCCCCTCCCGATCGGCGGCCGGAAGAACCTGCAACAGGGCCGAACCGAAATCCGGATCGGGCGTCAGCCAGACAATCCGCCGAATACGCGATTCGTTGCCCAGCAGTCGGCACACCGGCAACATGCCGTTCCCGATAACCAGAACATCCCGGGCCCGGGGGCATTCCGCCAGATTGGCGGCCGCATTCGCCGCCGCCTCTTCCAGACCGGGCAGCGTCGCCACCGTCCCGCCCCAGGCCAAAACCACCCGGCTGCCGCAATAATCGCCATAAAGATAACGGGCCTGCGGCGTAACGAACACCCCCCGGTATGTGCCGCCGTGCAACAGCCGTTGCCATTCCCGGCGTCCGTTATACTGCTGCCAGGCCGATCCCATTCCAGCGACAACCGCCGCCGTCAGAATCAAAGCCGTCATTCCGGCCGCCGCGCCGGCCCAACTGCGCCGCACCGGTCCATGAAGCGCACCAACCGCACTCAACACGGCACCCGCCAGCAACAGCACATTTTCCGCCGCCATGCCGTAATACAGCAACAGTGTCACCGCTACCGCCCCGATCCCGCTGCCCAAGGCATCGCTCCAATAAAACGACGTCACCGGCACGGCAGTCTCACGCAGCCGCCGCACGCCAACCATAAACAGAAACCCGTTGACCAGACCGATCGGAGCGTTGGCCAGAAAGACCGCCGGAATCAGTTTGGCCAGACTCAGAATCTCATATTCCCCCATGCCGCAGATGCGACGCACATGCAGCAAAAGATATTGCTGCGCCAGAAACGCCGGCAGATACAACAACGGCGGCAGAAATTCCAGAATTGCCGCCGCCCTGTCGCCCAACTTGTCCCAGGCGGCCGGACACGCGCCCAATGCCGTCCAGAACAACCAGGCGAAAAAGAACAGACCGGTCGACAACTCGTTGCCGTCGAAAACCGTCAGGAAATCACGAAACAACAAAGCCTGGGCCAGCAATCCGAAACCGCCGATGCTGCAAACGGTAAGCCGCAACCGCCAGGGAAACGCCCTCATGGCCGGGGTTCATCCTCCTTTTCCCCAAAAACTTCAGCCTGGAAGACGGCAAACGTGGTATCGTCCTCCCGCCAGGCTTTTTCATCCAATCCGGCCTTGAGCGACAGATTATCCAACATCTGCTCCAACGTCCATCCCTGTTCCGTCGCCACCTGCGGCAGATATACCGCCGAGCGAGCGCCCCGCCGCAGAATAACGCCGTCCCGTCCAAGCACAATATCACGCCAGTTCTTGACCGGAACCGGCGGTGTCAATACCGAGATCTCGATATCCAGCCGTTTCAGTTCTCCGGGCGTTACCGAGGGGAAGCGGGGATCACGAAATGCGGCATTGATTGCCTGCTCGATCACCGCCTGATACAGAGGACGCCGCGCAATAATTTC
>JAQUZV010000198.1:0-2219 GCA_028691155.1 Victivallales bacterium | reverse complement strand
CAACGTGACAAAAGCCCCACAATCCTGCTCCAACGCCGGAGGAACGGTTATCTTCAACCGGGCCGGACTCGGCGCCCGTCGGGATTGCATATAAATCTCAATGCTTTTCCGGGCCATCGTCAACAAGGTCTGTCGGTCTGCCGGCGAAAGAACAATTGCTTTCTTAACCTGCTTTTCCGGCGTCGCTGCCGCCGCCGGCATCGCTGCCTTCACCGGGGCCGCGGTCGCTTTCGCCACCGGTGCGGACGCCGGAGTATTCTGATTCCAGGCCCCGGATACCGCCAACGCCACGTAACTGACGCTGTTGGAATAATCCCCGGTCTGATTGCCGGAAGTATCGTAATGCAGTTCCCGCACCACCGCCCCCCGCGGCAACATGGTCAGCAGAACCTGCAACACGTCGCGGCCGCAGATCGTTGCTCCGGTCTGCTGTAGCAAAGCGGCAAATCCGGCCCGGTCGCGCCCGGTCAACAGACGGATGGCATCATGGTCCAGCTGCTGGATCTTCTGGGGCACGGCGCTGCCGCTGCCGAACGGCGTGTAATTGAATTTTTCCCCGTAATGGGTGAAGTCGGAACTGGCAACCACCAGCGTCGCCGTATCGGTAATACGCCGCAACGCCGCGGCGACCTTGTCGATCGCCTTCGGGTCGAGTTGTCCCACCACAATCGGGACCAACTTGAAATCGCTCAGCGCACACTGCAGCAACGGCAACTCGATCTGCACCGAATGTTCCTTTTTTTCCACCGCATCGGAACTGAGGGTAAAGTCATACTGCCGCAATTCCTGCAATGCCGCGGTATCAAGCGGCGTAACCCCCAGCGGAGTCTGCCAGGCTTCGGCCGTTTTCGGAATCGCAATCCGATTGGCCAGGTCCGCATGGTGACTCGGCCCGATCACAATCACCCGGCGATATTTGCTCCCCTGAATCTGCACCATCCCGGCCGCCGCCGTCGGACCGGAATAGGCATAACCGGCATGCGGCAGGACCAGGGCAATGATCCGGCCGTACTTTTTTTCGCCGGACGATTCCATGGCATCTTCGATCTGTGCCCGCAACAACCTGGGATTGCCGGTATACCATCCTTCCTCGGCCAGAGGCGAATGCATAACCTTCCCCGTTTCCGCCGCACCCAATGCGACCCAACCCGACAATAACACTCCCAACCATAACCTTTTCATCCGAACCACCTTCCTGGTTTGGCGATATCTGCCCGATCAAGAGGAATCACCCGCCCGGGATAACGTCGCGGCAACCGGACCCGCACCAATGCCGCAAATCCCGTCATCAGCCCCGGACGACTGCACATCGTCGCGATGCCGACCAATCCGAGCATCCGGCAAAAATTACGCCGATTCATGACCATACTCCCGCAATCACCGTTCCACATTGAGGACATTTACCGTCTTTTATCAACATGTTTTCCACCCGGTAACCGTTGCGCTCAATCAACTTTTTGCCGCATTTGGGACAATAAGTTGCCGCCCACTCCGGTTTCATCAGGTTTCCTACATACACATAATGTAATCCTTCCGCCAGGGCGATCGACCGCGCCCGGCCCAACGTTTCTTCCGAAGTCGGCGGCAGTTCCCGCATCCGGAAACGCGGAAAAAACCGCGAAAAATGCAGCGGGGTGTCCCCCCCCAGATTTTCCCGCACCCAACGCACCAGCCGCCGCAAATCGGCGTCACTGTCATTGAGCGTGGGAATAACCAGATGAATCACCTCCACCCAGATACCGCTGGATTTGGCCGTCAGCAGCGACTCCAAAACCGGCCGAAGCGTCCCACCGCAAATCCGACGGTAGAATTGATCCGACATCGATTTCAAATCCACATGAGCCGCATCGGCCGCCCGGCATAACTCCCGGAACGGACCGCGGTTGATATAACCGGCGGTCACCAGAATGTTGCGCAATCGCCGCGCCCGGACCGCCCGGCAGCAATCCAAAGCATACTCGTAAAACGCCGCCGGGTCGGTATAGGTATAGGCCACCGAAGCACAGTGATAGGATTCGGCCAGAGCGGCCACTTTGTCCGGCGGCGCGGTATAGGCCGAAACATCCGGCGGCGCAGACTGGGAAATCTCCCAATTCTGGCAATTGAGGCAGTGCAGCGTACATCCGACCGTCGCCAGGGAAAAACTCATGGAGCCGGGCAGAAAGTGGAACAATGGTTTCTTTTCCACCGGATCGACATGCAAAGCACAGGGAAAACCG
>JAQUZV010000197.1 GCA_028691155.1 Victivallales bacterium | reverse complement strand
ATCATCCTGTCACTACCGAAGTGGAACGGTTGCAACACGATATCAATGAAATTATTGCGGCCCTGCGCGCCTCGCAACGCCGTTTTCTGGTGATCTATCCCAATAACGATCGCGGTTCGGAACTGATTCTCGAAGCGTTGCGTCAACTGGCCGGCGAGCCGAATTTTGTCCTGCGTTCTTCGTTCCGTTTCGAATACTATCTGACTTTGCTGAAGCATGCCGACGTACTGGTCGGCAACTCCAGCGCCGGAATTCACGAGGCGCCTGTTTACGGGGTGCCGACGATCAATATCGGTTCCCGGCAGCGCAACCGGTTTCACCATCAGTCGATCCGGGATGTCGAACCGGTTCGGGAGGACATCATTGCCGCGTTGCGCGATCTGCCCGGCCGCTTTCCCCCTTGTCTGCAGTTCGGCCGGGGCAACAGCGCCGAATTGTTTATCCGGTGCCTGGCCGGAGACGCCGTCTGGCGGATTTCACCGCAGAAGCAGTTTCGCGATCTGCCGGAATAATCGGTCCGTGCCTTTGCCGGAGGAAAATCCTTTCTGCTGTTTTTCCGTCAGGAGGACTTGGGACCGGCAATGAGTCCCAGTTTGATGTAGAGCGGCCGGATATGACGTCGCATCTCCGGCAGATAGCAATAAAAAGCGGCGATGCCGATCAGACCGGCGATACCGCCGATGGCCAGCGTCCAGGGGACTCCGAGCCAATGTGCCAGCGCGCCGAACAGCAGACTGCCGAAGGGACCCATTCCGGCCAATGACAGCGAATACAAGCTCATGACCCGGCCGCGTTTGTCGTCGTCGACCATGGTTTGCAGCATGGTATTGCCGGCGGCCATCATGAACACCAACCCAAATCCGATCAGAGTCATGTCCAGCAGGGCCAACAGCAGACTGCGGGACAGGGCCAGGATTATCATGCCGACGCTCATCACCAGACCGGAACGCACTATCTTTCCGGTCAGTCCCAGAATGGTGGGACGCGAGGCCAGATAAACCGCAGCGGTCAGCGCTCCGACTCCCGCCGCCGCCATCAGCATTCCCAGCGTCTGCGAACCGCCGTGCAGGATGTTTTTGGCGAACACCGGCATCAGCACGGTATGAGGCATGATCATCAGACTCAGCAGCATCAACAGCAATAGAATCGTCCGGATCGGCGGAAAGGAATAGGCATAGACCACTCCTTCGCGCAATTCCCGGAACGGATGGTGTTCCCCCTTCGGCAGCTCGTGCGGACGGAGGCGCATCATGAACAATGCCGCCACCACGGCAATGTAACTGACGGCGTTGATCAGAAAGCACAGCCCTTCACCGAGCACTGCAATTAGAATTCCGGCTATCGATGGCCCCAGCAGCCGGGCGACGTTGAAGACCGAGGAATTCAGGGCAATGGCATTGCCGAGATCGGCCCGGTCGTCGATCATCTCATACATGAACGCCTGACGTCCCGGCATATCCACCGCGTTGACAATGCCCAGCACCACGCTCAGGACGAGAATCTGCCAGATTTGAATCCAGTTTCCCAACACCAGAACGGCCAGGATCAGCGCCTGGATCATGGCGACAATCTGAGTGACGATAATCAGACGATGCCGGTTGACCCGGTCGATCAGGACTCCGGCGAACGGCGCCAGCAGAGAAATCGGCAACTGCCCGACAAAGGCAATCGTTCCCAGCAGCAGTACCGAACCGCTCAAACGATAGACCAGCCAGCTTAGGGCAATCCGCTGCATCCAGGTACCGACCAGAGAGATGCATTGTCCGGACAGAAAAAGCCGGAAATTGCGCGATCTCAGCGCTCGGGTGGTGGTGCGGAAGCTGTTGCGATACCGGGACAGCCGACGACCGGAATATTTTTTCCAGGCATTCACGGATAAAAACCTCTGTTCCCGGGTTGGCGGCCGCCGGCCGGAATCATTCCGGCCGGGAACGGGAACCTCAGCTGCGGATCAGTTGCAACAGTTCATCACGTTTGGCAGTCATGGTGGCCTGGTCTTTGGCTTCCACGATCAACCGGAGCAGCGGTTCGGTATTCGAAGCGCGTACGTTGAACCACCAGTTGTCATATTCCACCGAGATGCCGTCGAGTTCAAACATATGCCCGTCGGTATATTTGGCTTTGATTTTGGCCAGCACCGCGGGTACGTCGGCCACTTTGGAATTGATTTCCCCGCTGGCGAAATATTTCCGCAGCGGAGCCACCAGTTCACTGACCTTTTTACCGCTCTTGCAGACCAGATTGGCCAGGGTAATCAACGCCAGCCCCTGGCATTCGGCGGTGGAATTTTCCTTGAAATAGTAATGGCCGGAAAGCTCTCCGGCAAACACGGCGTCGTATTGCCGCATTTGGTTTTTGATGAAAGCGTGGCCGACACGGGACATGATGGCTTTGCCGCCGTGGGCTTCGATGCACTCTTTGACGGCCCAGCTGCTGCGCAGATCGTAAAGAATGGTGGCGGGGCCGGCGGCCAGGATGTCCTGGGCCAGCAGGGCGGTAAAGAGGTCCATCGGGATGATTTCGCCCCGGTCGTCGATAAAGCCGCAACGGTCGGCATCGCCGTCGAACGCGGCGCCGAATTCCGCTCCGGTCTCCCGGACTTTGGCGCGAATGGCGTCCAGAGTGTCGAGCTTCAGCGGATTGGCCTCATGGTTCGGGAAGGTGCCGTCGAGTTCCTTGTAGAGCGGAATGATTTCGAACAGGTCTTCGATACCGGCGATTTCGTAGCTGCCCATGGCATTGGCGTAATCGACGACGATTTTCGGTTTGCGGGTCAGTTTGGAATGGCGGCGGAGAAAGCGGCCGTATTCCGGGGCAATGTCGAAAGTGGATATCTTACCTTTGACGGACGAGGGCGACCAGCTCTTTTCGGCGACAATTTTTTCGATGTCGGCAATCCCGGTGGCGCCGGAAATCGGAATGGCGTGGTCGATACAGAGTTTGAATCCGTTCCATTCGCCGGGGTTGTGCGAGGCGGTGATCATGATGCTGCCGTCCGCTTTCAGGAACGCGTTGGCAAAATAAGACATCGGGGTGGAGCAGAGGCCGAGATCGATAACGTCGGCGCCCTGTTCCGTCATGCCTTTGGCGAGAGCGTCGAACAGGGGATTGGAATGGGGGCGCATGTCATGGCCGACCACGACTTTTTTGGCTTTGGTGAATTCAATATAAGCCCGGCCGATGGCTTCGGCGGTGGTTTCATTCAACTGTTCGGGGTAAATCCCGCGAATATCGTAGGCTTTGAAGATTCCGGACATAAGTATTACCTCTTACTTGTCTATTACTTTAATAGTCTTTTTATTCGTCTGCTGTCTTACTGCATATGGACTGAATTTACTGCCGAATTCGGGAAACGGCAAGACCGGCAGCGCATTTTCCCCGGATTTATCCGGTTGTCGCGGGGATAGCGGTTTATTTCGGGCGGATTGACGGGAATCGCCGTCGGCGTGTCGATCGGGGTGTTTTTGTTGGTTTGCCGCGAACTTTGACGATAAAATGTCTTGTAATTTTCCGGCTCTCCCCTTATTATATTTTTACAGCACGTAATTAAAAGGGGTTGATTATGGTATTTCGACTGAGAAATCGCATTGTCATCCTGGCATTGGCGGTGGCGCTGCTGCCGATGTTGGTGATGTCCGGCTTGACCCTGATGCAACGCAACCGGCTGTACCGGGTGCTGGAGTCCGAAATCAGGCATACCAGTGAAAACAGTCTGCGCTATGTGGCGACCGATTTTTATAAGACCTGCGAAATTACCAACAACCTGCTCAAGGAAAAGGTTGCCAGCAATATCAGCATGTTGTTGCTGCTGGTCGAATCCAAGGGGGGATTGCATCTTTCTCCCACGGCCCGGGTGCAGTGGGATGCCGTCAACCAGTTGTCGCAGGAACACCGGGTGGTGACGCTGCCGCAGATGGTGCTGGGGAATATTCCCATTGCCAAAAACTATGATCCTCAACAGGAGAATCTGGTCTTGGGCGGGCTGAGTCGGAGCAGCGGCGGCGGCTATACGATTCTCCAACGCATGAACGAAAAGGGCGATATGTTGCGGATCATGACCGACGCTCTCGACGCCGACGGCAAACGGGCGGTCGGCTCCTATATTCCGGCCGTGGCGCCGGACGGTACGGCCAATCCGGTGGTAAGCGCCATTTTGCGGGGCGAGAATTATGTGGGCATCTCCTTTGCCGTCAATGAGTGGAGTGTATCCGGATATCAGCCGCTGAAAGACGCCGACGGCCGGGTCTTCGCCTGTATCTGCTCCGGCGTGACCATCAACGCCATGACCATGATCAAGGACATCGTCAGAGAGACCAGAATCGGCAAATCCGGTTATATTGCGGTGTTGGGCGGCAAGGGGGTCAACAAGGGACGCTATATCATTGCGCACGATGCGGCGCGGGAAAATACGTCGCTGCTGGATCAGACCGACAATCAGGGGCGGCTTTTTGTCCAGGAGATTATTGCCGCCGGGATCAAAAATGCGGGCGAGATCGGCATTTGCAACTATAATTGGAAGAATATCGGCGATGCAAAGGCCCGCCAGAAAATGGGTGCTTATATCTATTTCGCCCCCTGGGACTGGCTGATTATGCCGACCGCCTACAATGACGACTATGCCGAATCCTACCGGGCGGTCAGTTCCCGCATCAACGAACTGTTGTGGTCGATCGTTTTCGGCGGCCTGGCGTTTCTGGTGGCGGCGTTGGCGATTGCCTGGTATCTGGGCAATCGGATCGCCGGT
>JAQUZV010000196.1 GCA_028691155.1 Victivallales bacterium | reverse complement strand
CCGATCTAACCATTTACGCGACGGTAGATGGGGCAACGGTGACGCAACTGCGGCAACTGCCGTCCGGTCTGGCGGCGGTCTTGCCCCGGGTTGGTCGGGACTTCCTGGCCGACAACGGGTTCGCTGCGGCCTGGGCACGGATTGCAGTCAACACACCGGCGACGGAAAAGCATTTGCGGCAGGCCTTTCACGTCTGGTTCGACGCTTTCCGCACCCTCAAGTTTGTTCACTATTGCGAGGATAATTTCCCGGCGGAATTTCCCCGCGCGGACGTCGGCGGCGACAACCGCGATTGAATTGTCATCCCGGCCGGTTCCGGCGGTGGCGCGGCGGTTATTGCCGTCGCCATTGTCGTTTCAGTGCGGTCATGCCGCTGCTGATTCCGGTTGGAATTGCCACTGCGGCAATGGCATAAAGCCACCAGGTATAAAACAGTACGGCGTGGCGGTTGGGGTCGACCGGAGCGACGGCGGCAATAATCCAGTCGATAATCAGGAACACCAGCATATGATTGGCCATGATATGATAGGAATAATGTCCCACCGCCGACAAACCACGCACCGCGACCGGAAACCGCATCAGGAAGCGGGCCAGATAAAGCAGCAGGTAAATTTCGGTCAGGGTGAAAACGATGGAGGCCGGATGGGTGAATTCGGCATTGAAATAACTGTAGATGGTGGTTGTCGTTTGCAATTGAAACACCAGCCGGAGCGCCAGTACCGGCAGCAGGTAGCGGAACCGGAACCAGTCGGCGTGCGGCAGGTGGCGGGCCGCCGACTGCCCGAGCGCCAGATACGCCGTTCCGACGGCGACCCGGTACCCCCATAAACCACAGTTGGATGCGCCCGGGGGGAGTTCGTGACGCAAGGCGTAGGCACCCAGTCCGATCAGGATAAAGGCGACGCCGATTTCGGTGGCATCGAGCCGCAGACGGCGCAGCAGCCAAGATACGACCAGGTAGACCAGCAGCGTTACGAACAGAAACATGACGAACCACATCGGACTGATCAACTGATATTGTTGTCCGTCCACCCAGGGGCGGAGCCAGAAATTGTACCAGGTCGGCCGCGATCCCAGCCGACTCCCGGTGGTATAAAAAATCAGTACCGTAATCAAAGCGTAAAAGGCGTTGTAAAGGTAATAGGGGACGATCAGGTGGCGGAATTTGCGCCCGAAGAACGCCGGCGGGTTTTTTTCATCCTCGGGACGGTAGAAATAGCCGGAGGAAAACAAAAACAGCGGAATGGTACTGGAGATGAAGGTATAGTCCGGACCGGGCCAATATTTGTGGCGCAGCACCACCGCGATGATGGCCAGCGCCCGGAAGAGCAGCAGGTGAACGTTCAAGATATTTCTTTCTCCGTCCGGTTGAGTGGGGGCGGGAAACGACGGCAACTCCACCGGTCCGCCCACTGTTATCCCGGAATTGTTGCATAATTAAAATAATGCGGCTGATTCGGCGGCGCAATCCGGCGCTTTCACTATTTTCAACAAATAGTTGCGGCCGGCGGATATTCCGGCGCCGGAGAAGATCAATCGTCCGGATCGCCGGGGTGGTGATGGCACCAGAGACCGGAAAAAATCTGACGGTGTTTCCAAACCTCTTCGATGTGGTCCAGCGCCTCGGCCAGACCAAGGGTCAGTTCGAAGAAATCCTCCGGTGCGGTCATTGCTTCCATGCGGCGCGAACAACCCAATACCAATCGCATTTCGTCATTCAATGCGGCGGTATAGACCGGGCGTTCGTCCCAGCGCGAAAGTTGCAGGGCCAGGAACAGTCGCGGCGTGGTGACGGTTCGTGTCGATTCCGCCCTGGCGACAATATGGTCGCCGAATATTTGGGGATGATAGTGCAGGAAAACCCTCCGCGCCTGCGGTTGGTGAAGGTTGATGGTCAGTTGCAGTACCTGAAGGTTGCCATGGCAGCGGTAATGCGTGGCGATAATCTGTTCCGGGTATTGGCCCACCAGGGCCAGGAACAGACGTTGTTGTGGTAATTCCGGAAAAAATCCCATCCCCTCGATACAGTCATCCGATGTCATTTGCGTCTCCCCGTACGTCTTTTTTATCTGGCGGTTATTGTTGCAGCAGCGGTATGGCGACGGGGAGGCATAAAAAAGGGCGTCCCCGATCGCACCCGTTCATAGGCACCACCAAGCGCCCGAATAAAGAATGCGAAAGAAGGACGCCCATATATACGTACTGCTTGTATAGATGGGCGTAGCTCCCAACACCGTTTCTTTATTCTTTTATAAACTTGGTGGTTTTACGAACGAAACGTTTGCTGAAAGTTCACGCGAACTTATTATTTGTACAACTCTTGCCGGGTTACTTCCACCGTGGTCATCGAACACCTGAACTGGCAGTATTTCCCGGCGATCAAATTAAAAAATAGTTGTATTTCCTCTGGTTGTTGACGACTCATTGTCATATAAATACAGTCTCCAGTGACTGATTGCAAGTCCGAAAAGACAGGATTTAGTGTTGTAATTGCTACCCCGTAATGACGAGGCGGGAGATAAAAAAGGGCGTCCCCGATCGCACCCGTTCATAGGCACCACCAAGCGCCCGCTCAAGAATGCGAAAGAAGGACGCCCACATTCTCATCTTGTCGTTATCGATACGATTTTTTGCGGATGACCATCATTATAAAAGTACCACTGGCGACGGTTGATTGCAAGAAGGGAAATTCCGGATTTCGACGCGGGGTTTTCCGACGGCGGCACTTTCTTTCGCTTCCCCCGAACCGGACCGGCATGGATTGGTTAACGAATTGTAAGTTGCTGATTATAAATGGTAAAGATGGATGTAAAGATGATTTTATCACCGTTTTTTTGATATTTATCCATAAAAATTTTGCCGAAAAACGCTTTCCCGCCGTGCGGTGGTTTCCGGTTGAACGTCTGCGGTGTCGCCGTCAACTCGCCGTGGCGACCACCGCTTCGTCCCGGCGCCTTGCCGCCGTCTCCCCATGAAACCGTTTCGCAAGCCCTGAATAACGGCGGCAAGTCGGCGATTTTCTTTGAAAGAGAGATGGTAATTTGACGAAAGGAAGATATATTTTTAAGATTTGCTTAAATTTCGCAATATCATCAAAAATAATATAAACCAGGGTTTCACATGCCGAAAAGAGAAGATATCAAAAAGATTATGCTGATCGGGTCCGGTCCGATTGTCATAGGCCAAGCCTGTGAGTTCGATTATTCCGGCACCCAGGCGTGCAAGGCGTTGCGGGAAGAGGGATATGAAGTGGTGTTGGTCAACAGTAATCCGGCCACCATCATGACCGATCCGGAATTTGCCGACCGTACTTATATTGAACCGCTTACCAAAGATGTCCTGCATGATATCATTCGCCGGGAACGCCCCGATGCGTTGCTGCCGACGCTGGGCGGCCAGACCGCGCTGAATCTGTCGATGGAACTTTACGACGCCGGAATTCTGGATCGCTACCGGGTCAAGATGATCGGCGCCGACGCCACCGCCATCCGCCGCGCCGAAGATCGGGAGCTGTTCAAGGAAGCCATGGCGAATATCGGTTTGGATCTGCCGCAGAGCGGGTCGGCCCATTCCATGGAAGCCGCCTGGAAAGTCGCGGCGGAAATCGGTTCCTGGCCGTTGATTATCCGGCCGGGATTTACCCTCGGCGGCACCGGTGGCGGCGTGGCCCATAATCCGAAAGAATTCGAGGAAATCGTCGCCCGCGGTCTCGACGCCAGCCGCAATACGGAAGTGCTGATCGAAGAGTCGCTGCTGGGCTGGAAAGAATTCGAGATGGAAGTCATGCGCGACCGCAAGGACAACGCCGTCATCATCTGTTCGATTGAAAACCTCGACCCGATGGGAGTTCATACCGGCGACAGCATTACCGTGGCCCCGGCGCAGACATTGACCGACCGTGAATACCAGATCATGCGCGACGAATCGTTGAACGTCCTCCGGGCGATCGGCGTGGAAACCGGCGGTTCCAACGTACAGTGGGCCATCAGTCCGGAAAACGGCCGGATGGTTATCATCGAAATGAATCCGCGGGTTTCGCGTTCGTCGGCGCTGGCCTCCAAGGCCACCGGCTTTCCCATCGCCAAAATTGCCGCCAAACTGGCCGTCGGCTATACTCTCGACGAAATCATGAATGATATTACCCGCGAAACGCCGTCATGTTTCGAACCGAGCATCGACTATGTCGTGACTAAGATTCCGCGTTTTGCTTTCGAAAAATTTTCTGCCGCCGACGATACCCTGACCACGCAAATGAAATCGGTCGGCGAAGCCATGGCTATCGGCAAGACGTTCAAGCAGTCGTTCCAGAAGGCGTTGCGTTCGCTGGAGACCGGCCGCGCCGGTTTCGGGGGGGACGGCAAGGACGGTAAAATTGCCGTTCTCGACGATGACACGGTTCGGGCCGAACTGATTCGCCCGAACTGTCGCCGGGTCTTTTTTATCCGGGAAGCGTTTGTGCGCGGCTGGTCGCTCGAAGAAGTTCATAAGTTGACTCAGATCGATCCCTGGTTCCTGCGCCACATGCACGAGCTGGTGATGTTCGAGCGGGAAATCGCCGGAGCCGGATCGCTGGAACAACTGCAACAGGACAAACCACTCTTCACCCAAATCAAGGAGATGGGTTATTCCGACCGGCAGATTGCGCATCTGCTCCATTGCCATGAGATGGATGTTTTCCGCGCCCGCAAGGAGATCGGACTGCTGCCGATTTACAGTTTGGTGGATACCTGCGCCGGAGAATTCGAA
>JAQUZV010000195.1 GCA_028691155.1 Victivallales bacterium | reverse complement strand
CGGCGCAAGCCACCGACGCGGTTCAGGCGGAAATTGAAAAATGGGATGATGATTCGATTCGTCTGACCGTCTCCCTGAGTCAGCCGGTAGTGCAGCTCGATCTGTTCGCCCAACTGATCGAAGCGGTCGATCTGGCCGGATTCGAACCGGACCGGGTCTATTTCCGCGATCTCACCACCGGCGGGGCGGAAACGGATTTCTCCCATCTCCCCGTGATGGTCACCACGCTTTATCTCCGGGATACCCGCGGCGACGGCGATCCGACGCCGGAACGGCTGCAGATGCTGCTCGAATATGTCCGGCTGATCAGTTATGTCGATCTGGACGATCTGCTGCATCGGGAACTCGTGCGCCGCCATCACTTCCGGCTCGACGACACCAACTTTATCCGGGCCACCGCGGAATTCATCCATCATCAGTTGTCGTTCATCGACCGCAATGCCTATAATTACGATGACATTTTCCGTTTTCTGGCCCTGGCGCCGGGACTTTCCGCCAAACTGACGGCCGAATTCCGGGCGCGTTTTGCCCCGGGGCAAAACGCGGAAAACCCCCATTTCGCCGAAGAATTCGAAGCCGCGGTCCGGGCGCTCAACTCCGGGGAACCGGATCGGGACTTCTGGATGCGCAATATCTTCCGGGCCGCCGGCAACTTTCTGGAAAGCATTCAGAAAACCAACTTTTTCGCGCCGGAAAAAGCCGCGTTGTCCTTCCGGCTGGATCCCGCGTTCATGGCGTTCTATGAAAAACTCAACGGCATCTATGCCAATGCGTTTCCGGTGGAACGGCCGGTCGGGGTCTTTTTCTTCTTCCGCCGTCAGGTAACCGGGTTTCAGGTCCGGTTCGCGGAAATTGCCCGCGGCGGCTGGCGGACCGTATTGCCGCCCCGCGCCAACAACGAACTGGAACGGTTCGACTACTATGCCGCGGCCAAGGATGAGCTGTTCCGCGAAGTATACGTCCTGGCTCATACCCAGCACCTGAAGAACAAGGATATTTACGAAGGCGGTTCCAAGATGATCACCCTGCTGGAACCACTCTCCGATTCGGCCAAGCTGCATCCCGTGCTCTGGCAGGCGCAACGCAGCATCTTCCTGGCGTTCCTGGCCCTGATCAATTACGACGACAACGGCAAACTCCGGGAAAACACCATCGTCGACCGGCTCGGCGGACGTGAAATCATCGAAATCGGACCGGATGAAAACATGTTCGATGCCATGCTGACCTGGATGGGCGGCGTCGCGGCCCGGACCGGTTATACTCTCGGCGCCGGCATCATTTCCGGCAAACCGGATACCGGTTTCAATCACAAGGAATATGGCGTCACCAGTTTCGGCGTGCATCAGTACGTGCTCAAGACGCTGGATGAACTGGGCATCGATCCGACCCGAGACGAGTTCAGCATCAAGATTTCCGGCGGACCGTCCGGAGACGTTGCCGGCAACGCCATGAAGCTGTTGCTGGCCGAAGACGCCAACGGGCAGCCCCACTATCCCGGCTTGCGGCTGATCGCCATCACCGACGGACCGGCCGCCATCTTCGACCCGAACGGCATTAACCGCGGCGAACTCAAAAGGCTGCTGTTCCAGGAGGCGCTGGACAATTTCGATCGGGAAAAGCTCGGCGAAGGCGGCAGCATCCTCTATTCGAAACCGGTGGCGTCGGGAGAAGACGACGCCTACCTCAATGTCCGCCGCGTCAACGGGGCGCTGCAACGGCAACTGCTCCCGCGCGATGAATTTATGCAGGCTTATCAACGCAATCTGACGCACTATGCCGATATTTTCATTCCGGCCGGCGGTCGTCCGTCAACCATCAATGAAAGTAATTTCGACGCGTTCTTCCCCAACGGTCAACCTTCGTTCCGGGCCATTGTGGAAGGAGCCAACTCTTTCATTACTCCGAAAGCACGTGATCTCATCCAGCAGCGCGGCGTGTGGATCATCAAGGATGCCTCCGCCAATAAATGCGGTGTCATTACCTCGTCCTATGAAATTCTGTCGGGACTGATGCTCTCCGAAACGGAATTCAAGCAGGTAAAGGAAGAGCTGATCAAGGAAGTCATGACCATTCTGCAGCGGAGAGCCTGCCGCGAAGCCGACTGGCTGTACCGGAAGTTCCGGGCGGAGAAAACCCCCATGACGGAACTGACCGACCGCCTCAGTCACGAAATCAACGATGCCAACAACCGGATCTTCAACTATCTGAGCGCGCACGGGGAAATTATCACCGAGCCGTTGATCCGGTCGCATCTGCCCCAACTCTTCTCCCACGGCAAATATGCCGACCGAACCAAACGGCTTCCGGTCGAATATCGCCGCGCCATTACCTCGGTCGAGCTGGCCTGCCGGCTGGTTTACGCGCAGGACGGCGTGGATCTGGGCGCACAGTTGCAACTGCTGCTGACGGAAGACGAACGGGCCGCCGCCGCAACCTCGAACCAATAAATAAAAACCTCTAATTCATAACTCAGGAGTTACACACATGAGTCAGTTAGCATTACTCGGTGGTTCCAAAACCATCCCTTTCGAACATAACGACATGTTCAAATGGCCGATCGTCAACAAGGCAATGGAAGATGCGGCGCTGCAGGTGTTGCGGGACGGCAACATGTCCGGCACCGACATTACCAGAAAGTTCGAAAAGGCCTATTGCGCATGGACCGGACATCAGAACGCGCTCGGGTTCTGCAACGGGACGGCGGCGTTGCTCGCCGCCATGTACGGCGTCGGCGTCGGTGCCGGTGATGAGATCATCTGCCCGAGCATTACCTACTGGGCCTCCGACGTCCAGGCCATTGCGCTGGGCGCCGCCGTGGTGTTTGCCGATATCGATCCGGTAACGCTGTGCATCGATCCCAAGGATATCGAAAAGCGCATCACCAAACGGACCAAAGCCATCATGGTGGTTCATTATCTGGGCTATCCGGCCGATATGGACGAAATCATGGCCATTGCCCGCAAGCACGGCCTCAAGGTGATTGAAGACACCTCGCACGCGCACGGCGCTTTGTACAAGGGACGGCAGGTCGGCACCATCGGTGACGTCGAAGCCACGTCGATGATGGCCGGCAAATCCCTGGCCATCGGCGAAGGCGGCATGCTCGCCACCAATGACCGCGATATCTATGAACGCGCCATTCTTCTGGCCCACTATGAACGCAGCGGCGACCTGACCATCCCCGAATACATCAGAATCAGCGGTCTGCCGCTGATGGGGATGAAAGGACGCATGCATCAGATTTCCTCCGCGGTCGGCATCGAACAGCTCAAGAAATATCCGGCGGAAATGACGGAAATCGACAAAGCCATGAACTACTTCTGGGACGGTATTGAAGACCTCCCCGGCCTTTATTCGCATCGGCCGCCGAAGGATTCCGGTTCCACCAAAGGCGGGTGGTACGCCTGCCGCGGCATTTACAAGAAAGAAGAAATCGGTCTGCCGCTGAACGTCTTCTGCGATGCCCTGACCGCTGAAGGACTGCAGGGCATCAGCCCGGGCTGCAACAATGCCCTGCACCGGCATCCGCTGTTCTTCGACGTGGACGTTTTCCATGCCGGCAAACCTTCCGTGGAAGTCTTCCGGACCCCGGAAGACCGTCCGTTGCGGGAACTCTCCGCCGATCTGCCGGTTTCCGAAGGCATTCAGGACCGGGTGTTCAGTCTGCCCTGGTTCAAACATTTCCGCAAGGATCTGCTGGATCTGTATATCGCCGCCGTACGCAAGGTGGTGGAAAACCGCAGCGAACTCGCCCATCTGCCGGAAAAGAAAAATCCCGGCGCCTGGATGTTGTCGCGCCGGCGCTAGCCTCGACCAACGGCAATGGGCGGCAATAATGTCAACGCCGCCCGCCGCCGATGGATCTTCCGCCCGCCAAGGGCCGGAGAATTATTATGGCCCCGGGATTGAATCTGTCTTCAATCCCGGGTTTGCTTTTTTTGCTCCCGTCGGCTCCGGCGGCGACCGTCCTTCCCCCCGATCCCCATACAGCCAGGCGGCGAATCCACACCGCCGTCCCCAATGCGGTTGTTCTCTGGTAACGCGTTGCAACTCCACGCCATCGCTTGAGTTTCATAAAGACATTTTCGACCAAATACCTGAGTTTATACCATTCCTCATCGTATTGATGTTGAGTCTCCTTTGATTTTTGCCATATCTTGATTCCCTCCTCGAACGTCGGTCCCATGGGTGTGAGCCTTAATGTGCCCGGCATCAATCATCAAGGACTCGAATTCCGGTTCATCAACTAATTTCCCCGCCCGATCATCCCGCCGCGAGTCGACGCAACAAGTAAACCCCCGGAACCGCCGACGCAGGCAAGGCGCGGTTCCGGGAGAGAAAATACCATCGGGTTAAATCCGGGAAAATTACGGCCGGGCAGGCTTTGATTCCGACAACTTATCCGGCGACAGGAAAAGCTCCCGATCCTTCAGGTTCAAACTCCAGATGTGGGATTTGGAAACCCAGAACAGCCGATCGCCCAAAACAGCGCCACCGTTCCGAATCGGCACCGGACTCGGAGCAATGGTCATGATTTTGCCGGTGGCCGGATCGAAACTGGCAATGCCCTTTCGCAGCAGCAGATAATAGTTGCCGTCATGGGTGAAAATATCACGCGGACCTTGATCATGCGCCGCCGGCGCATACCAGGAAAAATTTTCCCTGGCCACCACCTGCCGCGTCTTCGGATCGAAACGGAACAAATTCCGCAGGTGTGAAATCCCGATTACGGAACCGTCCGCAAGCGGCGTCAAACAAGTGATGATCGTCGCTTTCGGAAACGGTTTGCCGC
>JAQUZV010000194.1 GCA_028691155.1 Victivallales bacterium | reverse complement strand
GAGTTCCGGCTGGGAGACCGGCAGTCTGGTGGCCGGGTCGAGTTTTTCCACGAACAACCGATAACTCCAGTGGGATTTACCGGAAGGGTTGCAGTCGAAATAGGCCTTGTTGACCAATGTGGTTTTTTGGGCCAGTCGCGAGAGTGCGGTGGTCACGGCGTGAAACCCGATTTCACTGGCTTCATTGAAATAAATAGTGGCGTATTCCCGGCCCAGAATTTTATCGGCCCGTTCGTTATCGTCCAGGCCGCCGATCCAGATCTCCGAACGGTTCGGGAGGATAATCAGCCAATCGCTGCGGTTTTCCCGGCAGGACAATCCGGGGAATGCCAACTGCCGTACCTTGGGCAATGTATCCATAAAAACGGACTGCTTGACGGCATTGAAATGAGCGCGCAGAATGGCATGGCGGCTGCCGGGCGCTTTCAGGGCCCGGACCAGCAGCGCATAAATCAGAATGAAGGTTTTGCCGGAACGCGAACCGCCGAATAACAGCACATAGCGGGCGGCGGAGCCCAACAGATCGATGGCCCGGCGCTGATCCGGGGTTTTGGAAAAAGAAGACATGAGGGTGTTTCCTGTACAACGTTACAGTTTCTTGTCCTGAGGATCGAAAGTGAAATGCATTTCGCCGGGAGCGGCGGAATCCTGTTTGTCGCGATATTTTTCCGGGCACCGGTTCTTCAGCCAGAAAATGGCGGCGGTGACGTTGGGCGACACCTGCTTGATGACGACCCGACGCTTTTGCTCTTCCCGTACCGCACCGGTTTTGCGGTCGATGATGTCTTCGAGATGGGTTTCCCGGTAGGTATGGCCCAGTGCCTGCCGCAGCAGGGCGTTTTCCACTTTGGTGTCGACGGGGAGTTTGCCGCGGCGGATGGCGGCGGCGAAGACGGGATATGTTTTCCGATAGCTGTAATAGGTGGAACAGGAGATTCCCAGTGCGGCGGCGATGGCTTCGTCGGTCAGACCGTTACGGGCCAGCCCCTCGGCGCGGAGCGGAAAGGAATCATCGTATTTGGAACGGGACATAATGATTCTCCGATTGGTGATGGTTTATTGGAAAGGAAAAAAGTCAACCGCGACGGCGGGAACTATGAAAATCGGCGGCGATTTGCCACCGGGGATTTGCAGAAAGTCGAAGACGGGGGTATTTTACCCGTCACAATCGAAAAGGGAATGGGGTACTCCCTCCAACCGCCTGAAAGATGGCTGATGACTCCTGTTGCATGAGAAAGAATGCGGCGGGGTCTTTTTGTTTTTTTCCCTCGAAGCAAAACAATTGCGGAGTATAAGATGATTGTTAATCTGGCGTTGATTTTTTTGTTGAGTTTGTTATTGAACTGGGGCTTTGAGAAGATGTTGCTGCCCGGTTTGCTGGGAATGCTGTTGACGGGGATGATTATGGGACCTTACGGCCTGGATTGGATGTCTCCGAAACTGATGGCGTTGTCGGGGGAGTTGCGTACGGCGGCTCTGATTGTGATACTGATCCGGGCCGGATTGGGGATTAACCGGCAAATGTTGAATCGGGTCGGCAAACCGGCGTTGCGGATGAGCTGCATCCCTGCCGCCTGTGAAGGGGCGTGTCTGATTCCGGCGGCGCACTGGCTGTTGGGCCTGCCGTGGCTGGAGGCCGGGATGTTGGGTTTTATCATTGCGGCGGTCTCGCCGGCGGTGGTGGTGCCGCAGATGTTGGAACTGAAGGAGAGACGTCTGGGGGCGGACAAAGAGGTGCCGACGTTGCTGTTGGCCGGTGCTTCGGCCGACAATGTTTTTGCCATTACCGTTTTCTATGTTTTCCTGAATCTCGGGACGGGGCAACGGCATGATGTGGTCTGGCAGTTGGTGAAAGCGCCGCTTAGTGTGGTGATCGGAATTGTGGTTGGGTTGGCCCTGGGGTGGTGGCTGGTGAGATTTTTCCGCCGGGTTCATATTCGCGATACCAAAAAGGTCTTGATTTTCTTTCTGGTGGCGATTCTCTTTCACCATCTGGAGGTGTTGAAATGGCCGGTGGCCAGTTTGCTGGGCATTATGGCGATGGGATTTGTGATTCTGGAGAAATATGAGGATCTGGCGCATCGGCTGGCGGCCAAATTCGGCAAAGTATGGGTCTTTGCCGAAATCCTGCTCTTTGTTCTGGTCGGAGCGCAATTCGACGTGCATGCGGCGTTGCAGGCGGGGTTGGCCGGGGTGATCTTGATTGCCGTGGGATTGGTGGGACGCTGCGTCGGTGTCGCCTGGGCGCTGATGAATTCGGAACTCAATCGTCGTGAACGCTGGTTTTGTGTCTTTGCCTATCTGCCGAAAGCCACGGTACAGGCTGCCGTCGGGGCGGTGCCGCTGGCGGCGGGAGTCGCTTCCGGCAGTGTTATTCTGGCGGTGGCGGTATTGGCGATCGTGATTACTGCACCCGTCGGATCGCTGTTGATCCGTTTTACGGCGCCGCGATTGTTGGCAAAAGGGTGATCGGGTTGCCCGGAAAAGGCAATGACGGATTCGGTACGGCCATTCGTCGCCCGGACGATCGGCCCCGGCGTTCCCGTTTCTTGGCTAGGACGGCTTCGGATTATCTCCGGTTTCGCATCCCGGCGGGGATGACAATAAAAAAATCATCCCCGCCGACAACGTGGGGGGATGATGATAGTCCTGAAATGATATCATTTCCGGTGGGGGTAACGGGCGTTTATTACTGCGCAAACTGCAGCGACGGAACCATCCAGACGTTAAGCGGTTCCAAGCCGAACTTGTGACCTTTGCCGGAAACCACCCGCTTTTCCTGAACCGCACGCGGTTTCTTACTTTTCACATGCCGGAAAACCGGGGTGAAACGGCCGAAATTTTCATCATCGCGATCATAAATGTTCAGAAAACGACCGACCGGAGTGACGATATTGTCTTCCGTGAAGGCGTTCGTACTGTCCGGCTTGGGGCATCCGCCGACGATGATATAGTTGACATAGGGATTCTCTACCAGAGCCGAAACCTTGATGGCGGCGGTTCCACCGTCGGAATATCCGAGCACTGTGATATTGGCCGGTTGAACGCCGGCATTGAGCAGCATCAGTACTTCATTGGCGATGGCCTTGATGTAGTTGTAGGTGTAGGCCGAATTCTGAACGGGATTGGAGATAATGATAAAACCATATTTGGTGAAGGTTTCGATAATGGCCTTGTAATTTTTATATTGCATTTCATTCAGGTCGCCGACCAGATAAATGATATATTTTTTGTTGGGCAGAATATCCGCCGGAACCGTACTGAAAACCTTGGTTTTTTCCTTGGCCCATTCCGGTAAATCCATGGCAGAACTTTTTTCCTTACTCTTCTTTTTTGCGGCCGGAGCGGTTTTGGCCTGGCCTTCGGCTTCGGATGGAATTATTGCCGCCGAGGGAACGGAAGAGTAGGAAGAAGAAGAAGAAGAAGAAGAATTCTTACCGTCTTTGCCGTCGAGGCCGGAACGGGATTCCTTGAGCACTTCGTCAAATGTCTTGGATGACGAGGAACTGCTGCTGGCCTGCAGCGTCAATCCGAGCACCGCGCAGAAAAGAAAAAGGGCAAAGGTTGTAAACTGTCGTTTCATCTTTTACATATTCTCCAAATTTTTATATTAATTAAAGAAATCGTCGTTGGACGGATTGAACATCTTGTAGTTGGCGGCGGCATAATGAACGATGCCGCTGGCAAGATATTTATGAAATGGTCCTTCGATCGTTACCCAGTCGCTGTTTTCATCCGGTTCCTGAGCGTTGAATATCCGGTAGCAGACGCCATCAACCAATAATGCAACTTTCGAATGTTTGAAGCCGATCGAAGCCTGAAGCCACATTAATTTGCCCCGATGAGCCAGCTTCAGCCGCAGATTGTAGTATTGAGGATTGCCGGGCATCGGCACCATCTGCACCTCTTCGATGTCGCGGCTGTGCAACAGGGAATTGGTGTTGATCCACACTTTGTTCCCGTTGAAACATTCCACTTCCCGTTCAATCTTTTCCGCGTGGGGATATTTCACCATGTGGTTGATGGTAAGAACGAAATGCGGTTTGCCGTCTTTGACAAATCCGTCCGAATCAACCTGGTTTACCTCCAATACGTCGCATCCACACAGGCACAATGCCGTCAGGGCTGCTATTGCCGTCATCCATAAACATCTCATGATTCATCTCCCATTGCTGAAAATATTAACAATATATTGTCGTTTTAGTGCTTAATCAACAGCATACCCCGGATTTGTTCAAATTTTCCGATATAACGAAGATAAGCTGATATTCAGGATCACGGCGGCTTGCTCCTTGTTGCCGTGGCAATATTCGATAACCTCGGCAATATAGGCGGCCTCCAGATGGCGGAGCTGTTCTTTCAGGGGAAGAAAACGATGATTGCCGGTTACGGTTTCCCCGGACGACGGCGACGCGGTCGTTGCGCCATCCGCTTTCCGCATGATGTCGCTGTTGCGGCCGGTCGGGGCGAGATGACGGTGAAGCCGTGGCAATGCCGTCGGCGGGACATGAGCCGTTGCGAGGAGCGGAACCGCGCTTTTCAGGGCCAGATTTTCCCGTTGCAGCAGGGCAAAAGACATTGCCCGGGTAACGGTAAAAAACATTTCATCGAAGTTAAATGGTTTTCGGAGGTAAGCAAATGCGCCGTAACGCAAGGCGGCCAGGGCATCATGGTGTCTTCTGGTTTATATCGTCACGATGGCCACACTGTGCGGATGGAGTTGACGCGCCATCTGCATCAGGGACATTCCGTCGATGCCCGGCATGCGCAGAGAGGTGATGAGCAGATCGAACTGGTGTTCGTTCAGACATTG
>JAQUZV010000193.1 GCA_028691155.1 Victivallales bacterium | reverse complement strand
GGCAAAGGCGATGACCGCTTTGACGCCGAGGTACATCGGACAGATGGCGGCGTGCTCGCGGGACGAGCCCTGGCCGTAGCTGTCGCGACCGACGATGATGCCGTGGCGGCCCTGGTCGCGGACGGCGGCGGCGCGTTCGGCAAAGGTTTTCCGGCCCGGTTCATTGAAGCATTCGAACACCACCTGGGCGTAAACCGGAATATTGCTGCGGTGCTTCAGATGAATCCCGGCCGGCATAATATGGTCGGTGGTGATTTTGTCGCCGACCTTGATGACCACCGTCCCGTCGATCCGGTCCGGCAGCGGCTGATTGACCGGCGGATTGCCGATGGTCGGCTTGCGGATGATTTCAACCTTGCCGCCGTCCGCGAGCGGCGGGATGATCATATCGTCGTTAATCAGAAAACCGGTGACTTCCGCGACGGCGGGGCAGGGGAAATCGAGTCGGCGCGGATCGGTGAATTCCCCGGTCAGCGCGGCGGCGCAGGCGGTTTCCGGACTGACCAGATAGGCCTGATCGCCTTTGGTGCCGGTGCGTCCGGCAAAATTGCGGTTGAAGGTACGGAGGGTGATGGTATCGTTGGCCGGACTTTGGCCCTGACCGATGCAGGCGCCGCAGCCGGCTTCCAGAATGCGTGCTCCGGCGGCGATGATGTCGGCCAGCGCGCCGTTGCGGGCGATCATTTCCAGCACCTGCTTGCTGCCCGGGGCAATGGCGAACGTGACATCCGCGTTGATGCGGCGTCCTTTCAGCATGGCGGCCACGGTCATCAGGTCGCGCAGGGAACTGTTGGTGCAGGAGCCGATGATGACCTGGCCCACTTTGCGGCCGGCCAGTTCGGCAATCGTTTTGATGTTGTCGGGGCTGGACGGACAGGCGGCCATCGGGACGACCTGATTCAGGTCGATGGCAATGACGCGATCGTATTCGGCATTGGCATCGGCTTGCAGTTCGACCCAGTCCGCGCCGCGGTTCTGAGCCTCCAGAAAGGCTTTGGTGCGGTCATCGGACGGAAATACCGACGTGGTCACGCCCAGTTCCGCGCCCATATTGGTCATGGTGGCGCGTTCCGGCACCGACAGCGAGGCGACGCCGGGGCCGCAATATTCAACCACGCATCCCACGTTGCCCTTGGTCGTAAGGAGGTTCAGCAAGGTCAAAATGACATCTTTGGCGGCACACCACGGTTGCAGTTTGCCGGTCAGCTCGACCCCGATGATCTTGGGATAGGACAACCGGAACGGCTGTCCCGCCATGGCCAGGGCCACGTCGAGGCCGCCCGCGCCGATGGCCATCATCCCGATGCCGCCGCCGGTCGGGGTATGGGAATCGGAGCCGAGCAGGGTTTTGCCGGGCACGCCGAAACGTTCCAGATGCACCTGGTGGCAGATGCCGTTGCCGGGACGTGAGAAATAGACGCCTTTGGCGGCGGCGATGGTTTGCAGATAAAGATGATCGTTGCGGTTTTCCGGTCCGTTCTGCATCATATTGTGGTCGACGTAAGAGACGGAAAGTTCGGTTTTGACCCGGTCGACATTCATGGCCTCGAGTTCGAGATAGGCCATGGTGCCGGTAGCGTCCTGCGTCAGCGTCTGGTCGATCCGGATGGCGGCCGGTTCTCCGGCGGTTTTGCTGCCGGAAACGAAGTGTCGGTCGATGATTTTTTGTACAACGGTGCCTTTTGCCATTTTTATTCCTTGATCATAAAGCGTTATTGTTACGGTGACCGGCAACTGCCGGAAAAAGTAATATAAACCGGAATCAGTAATTTTTCCACCATTGCCCGTTGGGAACGCGTTCATTCATGGTTCTGTCGTTCTTTTCCAGCAACAGTTCCTGGTTGCCGTAGACTTCGAGGTGCCAGGCGATGATTTTGCGGTTGACGGGAGCGCCTTTCATGGCGATTTGGAATTGTTGGTTGTCGATGCGGTTGTCGAGAGACAGGTTGTCCAGATAAATGGTCGGGCGCTTGAAGTCGTTCAGGGCGGTAAGAATGGAAACTCGATCCGGCGTTTTATTGTGGGACTTGCCTTTGGCTTCTTTGGGATAATAGTAGATTTTCATGGGACGATGGCCGTAGGAATCGTCCTCGCCGGAAAACAGCACGTAAAGATAAAAATAAGGGGCTTTGACTCTTTTCGCACCGTTCTTCTTCAATATCGGACTGATATGGTAGGAAATATCGAAGGTTTCGACGACTTTCTTGTTGCGGCCCTTCTCTTTTTGCAGGGCGATGCCTTTTCGCGGCGCTTTTATCATGACCGAGATTTTATAATCCGCCAGCTCTTCCACCGCCCCGTCTTCGGTTTTGATATCGGTCTCGTAATAGCCCTGGATCCGGTTGAGCGGGAAAGTCCGCTTCTGGTTTTTCTTTTCGATGGTGATGTTACCGTTTTCGATGGCGGAAATCGTGATGCCGGAAATTTTCTCGCCATCCTTCATCACCAATGTTCCGGCGGAGAGCGTCACGGCACCACCGCACAATAACGCAAGACATGTTGTCGGTTTGAACATTTTTTCTTCCTCCCACCATATTTACGATTGTCGTTGGGCCGGGAAACGGTTTGTCCCCGTTGTCGAAGGCATGGCCGCGCTCCATATGGGGTGTTGCCCGACCGATTACCATTCCGGTGATGACATCATGGCATTATCGGCGCGGCAATCGGGTCGGATTCGCCACGGCCGTTGCGGCTTTCCGCGGTTGGGTTGACCCGCCTTCTGTTTTAACATAGCCGGAAAACGGCAAAAAAAAAGCGGAGTACGCTGTCGCGACTCCGCAAAAAGTACCAAAAAACAGTGAAATTACATAATCACTTTGGTTTTGGGCATGCCGAAAACCTTGTCGCCGTCCTTATAGGTGCCGGCTTTTTTCATGACATCGATGCGTTCAAAACGCTTCAGAACATTTCTCTTCTTGACGATCTTGCCGCCGACGCGCAGACTGGGATGCTGGGACATTTTTTCACCTTCCTTGATATGTTAATTTCATGCTTGCATGCGATATATTTTTCAAAGCCAATAATATCGGCCGTAAATCGCCATAGTCAAGCGGCACGGACAATAAAATCCCGATTTTTTTCCCCATCCGCCGCCCGGGACGGAGGACGGCGGTGAATTGTCGCCGTCACCCGCCGATTCACTGTTCCGACGGCGGTTGGAACGAACGGTAATCCTCGTAACCCTTCTGTATCATCTCCGGCGGATTGAGTTTATAGGGACATCGGGACACGCATTGGTTGCAGTGGATGCACTCCTTGACTTTTGCCATTTTTTCCCGCCATTCGTCGGTCAGGTAGACCTGATAAGGAGCGCGGCGGAGCAACAGGCCCATACGGGCGCAACTGTAGATCTCGATCCCCATCGGACAGGGCATACAGTACCCGCACCCGCGGCAGAAACTGCCGGAAAGTTCCCGGCGGTCCTGCGCTATTTTTGCCTGCATGGCCGCCGTCAGGGCGGGAGGCGTCCGGTCGTGGGCCAGAAATTCGTCCAGTTCGTGTTCCTTCTGGATTCCCCAGATCGGCAGGACGTGATCGAACTGGGCCATAAATGCATAGGCGGCGGCGGAATCGGTAATCAGCCCGCCGGACAACGCCTTCATGGCAATAAACCCGAGCCGGTTCCGGCGGCACGATGCGGCCAGCTTCATATCCACTTCGGACGAAAGATAGGAAAACGGAAACTGCAACGTATCGTACAGTTCCGATGCGACCGCTTCCTCCGCCACCGGCAGACGGTGATTGGTAATGCCGATAAAGCGGATTTTCCCCTGCTGCCGGGCCGTGAGCAAGGCGTCGTAAAGTCCGGACTGGTCGCCGGGGCGGGGACAAAAGGCCGGGTTGTGCAACTGGTAGAGGTCGATATAATCGGTTTGCAATTGGGTCAGACTGGTTTCCAGATCCTGCCGGAATTCCTTTACCGTGACGGCGAGGGTTTTCGTGGCGATGACCACCCGGTCGCGAACGCCGTGCAGCGCCGCGCCGATCTTCTCTTCACTGTCGCTGTAGCCGCGGGCCGTATCGTAGAAGTCGATGCCGTGGTCATAAGCTTTCTGCAGCAGGGCGACGGCGTCACGATGGGAAATGCGCTGAATCGGGAGCGCCCCGAATCCGTTGCGGTTGACCGTCAGATTGGTTCTGCCGAGGGTGATGGTGGACATAATCCGATTGTCTCCATAAAAAATTGTTGCCGGCGTCCCGTCCGGCGGGACGTGGCGTTTTTATCTTACTTTTTCCGTCGATTGCGGTCGGCGCGACGAATGGCGGCCGGGGCCATCACGGCGAGCTTTTCCCGAAATATCTTGGCATTATGGCGGATATCCACCGGAAACTCGCGCCGGAATAAAAAGGTGTCGATGCCGGAACAGATCGGGTACGGCGCCGCCATTTCCTTCAGTTCCCGGATGAACTGCGCGGCATCGTCGGCCGTCTGCGGCATTTTCCCCGGTTTGGGTTGTACCCACAGTACCGGCATGGTGTCATTGCCTTTGCCGACGCCGACCAATGCGGTGCGGAACACCCGGGGATGGGCATTGAAAATTGCTTCGGAACAGACGCTGTAATAGGTTTGGGTCGCGGTGACAACCCGGTGGTTTTTGCGGCCGCAGAACCATAACCGTCCGGATTCGTCGAAATATCCCATGTCACCCATCCGGTGCCGGATGCCGCCGTCGGAGTCGGTGATTTTGGCGGCGGCGGTGGCTTGCGGCAACTGGTAGTAACCGGCGGTAACCACTTCGCCTTTGACCGTGATTTCTCCTTTTTCCCCGGGAGGCAGCACCAGGGCTTCATCCCAGGTGTCAATCGGTCCGTCCACGGCCCGGAT
>JAQUZV010000192.1 GCA_028691155.1 Victivallales bacterium | reverse complement strand
GGCAACGTCCTGCCCCATGGCCACAACATTGCCGCCCAGTACCGTGGAAATGGCCAGCCCGATGGCCGGCTTCCCCTGATAATATAATATTTTGGTGGGCGGTTCGACATAACCCCGGCGAATTTCCGCCACATCCCGGAGATGGATCAGGCGTTTGCCGTCGCCGGAGATCAGCATTTTGCCCAGTTGCTCGAAGGAGGTGATGCCGCCGGAAGGCACGATGGCCACGAATTCATCACCCACTTTGGCCTTACCGGCATTGGCCACCAGGTTTTTGGCGGCCAGCAGCTGATAAATCCGGGTCGGAGAAATGCTCAATGCCGCCAGCTTTTCCCGCGACATCGAGATATAAATCGCCTCGGTACGTTCTCCCCACAGACTGATTTTCTTGACGTCTTTGGCCCGCAGCAATTCCTTCTGGAGAAATTTGGCGGCTTCCCGCAGTTCGGCATAGGTGTAGCCGTCGCCGTAAATGGCGTAATACAACCCGTAGACGTCGCCGAAGTCGTCGATTACTTCCGATTGGCCCGCTCCTGGCGGCAACTGGCTTTGCACGTCCGATATTTTGCGGCGCAATTCATCCCAAACCTGAGGCAGGGTGGTCTGGCCGAACTTGTCCTTGATCTCCACTGTGACCACCGAACTGCCCCGGGTCGAACGCGATCTCACTTTGTCCAGTTGCCCCAACTGCTGGGCCGCCTTCTCGATTTTGTCGGTGACCTCTTCGGCCACTTCTTCCGCCGAGGCGCCGGGATACGAGGTGACGACCAGCGCTTTCTTAATGGTGAATTCCGGATCTTCCAGCCGTGGTAACTGGAAATAGGCCACGATGCCGCCGATCAGCGCCGTCAACGTCAGCGCCCAGGTGACGACCTTTTTTTTGATGGCATATTCGGCAATATTCACGGCTGTTCCTCCGGCGCGGGATCGGCCAGTTCGCGGGACCCGATATGGGTGAGTTTTCTCACCGTCATGCCTTCCTGCAGCAACTGGATGCCGGCGGTGACAATGGTTTCTCCGGCGGTCAGTCCCTGAGTGACGTTGATGCGTTCACCGCGCATGATCCCGAGTTGTACCGGACGTTTATGAACCCGGTGGCCGCTGTCGATGACCCAGACATAGGCCCCGCCGCCGTCGTTGCCCACGGCTTCCACCGGGACCATGAAACCGCCGGTTTTTCCGGGGATAACGCCGGGACGCAGCACCCGGACCAGAGCCGTCATTCCCGGCATCACCGTATAGCCTTGCGGCGCCGGCATCTTCATCACAATCTGAAACGTTTGGGTGGTGGGATCGGCTTCGATTTCAAATTCTTTGAGTTGCAGCGGGAAAACCTTATCCGGAATGGCCGGAAAAACGGCCACCGGCTGGTAAGTCTGGTCCATTTCCACGGCGGGACGGATGCCCGAAGAACGGATGACGTCGCGTTCCGGGACGTTGATGACCAATTCGACCCAGGAGATATTCTGCAGACTCAGAATGGACTCCTTGGCGGCAACATTTTCAAACTGTTCCATATAGGTGCCGGCCACGATGCCGTCGAACGGGGCCGGCAGTTTGGTGTCGGACAGCGCTTTCTGGTCGATTTTCATCGTGGCTTCCGCCATTTCGTAGGCCTTGCGCTTGTTTTCGAATTCGGAAACGGAAACGGCGTTCTTATCGATCAGTTTGCGGTAGCGTTCGTAATCGGCTTTTGCCACTTTATAGGCGGCGACCGCCGCGTCCAGAGTGTTGCGGAAGTCCCGGGGGTCGAGGGCGGCGATGACTTGTCCCTTTTTTACCCGGTCACCCGCCTTGATGGGAAAATCGATGATCTGTCCGGAAACTTGAAAGGCCAGTTTTACCCTTTGGAAAGAGCGAACCTTGGCCGGGTAGTAGCGATAGTTGCTGCGGTTGTGGTTGTCGATGGTCAACGTTTTGACCGGCCGGATGTAATCCGCGGCCGGCTGCTGCGGCTGACCCTGTTCCCCGCAGCCGGACAAATCCAGCGCCAGCGCCAACAGGACGGCGATGGGGCCGAAGGTTATTGTTCTTGCCATGGCCATTGCGATTTCTCCTTCCCGTTTCCCGCCGGGAACGGTTAAACAAGTGTTTGAATCATGATCAGACTATACATGACAACAGTGAAAAAACAAGATATGAATCGCGTAAAATCATTTCCGGCGCGGCGCGTGATGACGGCGCCGGCGCCGGAAAGACGAAGATGTATCCGGATCAGAATGAATTGGCCTCGCCGGGGAATTCCTGTTCCCGTACTTCCGCGGCATAGGTGCGAAAAGCCTGTTTGATCTGCGACCCCAGCTCCACATAGCGTTTGGCGTGTTTGGGGAGGAAGTCCGAACCCAGGCCGAGCAGGTCATGAACTACCTGAACCTGACCGTCGCAATATTTGCCGGCGCCGATGCCGATGGTTGGAACGCCGACGGCGGCGGTAATTTCCCGGCTGACTTCCGCCGGGATGCATTCCAGCACGATCGCAAACACTCCCGCCGCTTCCAGTTCCTGCGCTTCGACAATCAATCGCCGGGCCGCGTCTTCGGTCTTGCCGGCCAGCCGGTATCCGCCGGCCACCAGTACCTGTTGCGGCATCAGCCCGATATGGGCCATCACCGGGATTCCGGCCGCCACCATTTGGCGGATCAGCGCGGCGGTTGCCGCGGCGCTGCCTTCCAGTTTGATCGCGTCGGCGCCGGCTTCCTTGAGATATCGGGCCGCGTTGTGCAGCGCTTCGGCCGGATCGGCCTGATAGGTCATGAACGGCATATCGCCGATGACAAAGGCTTTGGGGGCGCCGCGCCGGACGGCGGCACAGCGGTCCAGCGACTGCTCCAGCGTTACCGGAATGGTGTTGTCATAACCCAGCACGGTATTGCCCATCGAGTCGCCGACCAGCAGTACTTCGATGCCGCTTTCCCGGGCAAACCGGGCAAATGTGGCATCATAGGCGGTCAGAATGACGATTTTTTCCTGTTTTTCTTTTTTACGACGAAAATAACTGACGGTTGGCTTTTTTTCCGTCTCCATAGCATATTCTCCAGCTGGCGGAAGCCGTTTCAGTACGGTTCCGCATCATTTTTCGTAAAAATCACTTGCAGCGGCGGCCGGAAAGTCTATTGTATTAACAGCTGACCGCTCCGGCGCTTTAAGGAATGTCTACTATAAACCTTAAATAGGAAATAGCAAAAGCATTATGGTAAAAAAAAGAACAGCAGGAAAACCGCGTCATGAAGATGTTTTTGACGGGATGGCTCGCGCCAAGAGAAAGACCAAGGGACATCGGCGGAGCAAAACGTCGTTGCCGGCGGAATCGGCGTCCGGGATTGTCGGCAAATTGACCACCACTCCCGGCGGCCTGGGGTTTGTTGCCGTTGAGGAGGGCTCGGATATCTTTATCCCGCCGCAGTTTGTCGGGCCGGCGATGGACGGCGACCGGGTGCGGGTCGTGCTGTTGCCGAAACGTTCCGGCGGCGAGGATGATGACCGCGGTCCGGCCGGAAAGGTTGTGGAAGTGGTGGAGCGCGGTCGCCGGACGGTGGTGGGGGAGATGCTGGCCGGTCATAAAGTCCGTCCGCTCAATAAACGCATCGGCGAGGATATTCAGGTCAGCGGCAGCCGGTGCGGCGCCAAACGCGGCGACTGGGTGGAACTCAAATTGCTGCAGACCGAGAAAGACGGATATAAACGTGGTATGGTCAACCGGAAAATCGGTCCGGCCGGTTCGATCAAAACCGATCTCGATGCCATTGTGGCCGAATATAATCTGTCCGAACCCTATACGCCGCAGCAGGAAGAACTCGCGGCCAAACTGGAGCGGTTGGCCATCGACCGTACCGACCTTACCGATACTTTTACCGTAACCATCGACCCGCACGACGCCAAGGATTTCGACGACGCCATTTCGTTCGCTCCCGGCGCTTCCGCCGGAGAGGTGGAAATCGGCGTGCATATTGCCGACGTCGCCGCCTGGATCCCACACGGCAGCGAACTGGATCATGAAGCCGCCCGGCGCGGTTTTACCTCTTATCTGCCCGGTCGGACGTTGCCGATGCTGCCCCGCAACCTGACGGCCCTGATCAGTCTTACCGCCGACTCCGTTTTGCCCGCCCATACGGTGATGATGACGGTCGATACCGCTTCCGGACGCATTCTCAAATCGCGGCGCTTTCATTCTCTGATTCGGGTGGATAAACGCCTGACTTATGCCCTGGTGCAGGAATTTATCGATTGCGGTGTAGCGCCGAAAGACTGGAGTCGGGATTTTGCCGCCGATTTCGTCCAATTGCTGGACGTTTTCCGCAAGATGCGCCGTCTCCGCCGCCATGACGAAAAATATCTCCATCCGGCGACCACCGAGATCCGGGTGTTGTGCGACGAGCAAAACGATAAGATTGTCGGTCTGGAGCGCAAAGTGCAGCGGGAAGCCGACCAGCTGGTGGAAGAGTGCATGCTGGCCGCCAACTCTCTGGTGGCGTCCGAGCTGATCGAACGGAATGTTCCGGGCGCGTTCCGGGTTCATCCGGAGCCCGATCCCGAAAAGCTGGATGAATTCTGTTCGATGATGGCCGGGTCGTTCGGGCTTTATCCGGGGGAACTCACTTCGCGCGAAGCCATCAATAAATTTCTTTCCTCGGTGGAGGACGGTCCGAAGAAACCGATCATCATGGGGGTGTTTCTCCGCGCTTTGCCGCGGGCGCTGTACAAGGAACAGCCGGAACTGCATTTCGGTCTGGGCAAGGAACGCTATTGCCATTTTACCAGTCCGATTCGCCGCTATCCCGACTTGGCCGTGCATCAGCAGCTCTGGGCTCTCGACACCAACGGTCGGTTGCGTTCGAAGAAA
>JAQUZV010000191.1 GCA_028691155.1 Victivallales bacterium | reverse complement strand
CTGTTGAGACCTCCTATGAAGAGTTAAAAAATTAAACTATAACGCCGGATTTCCGGGAATCGAAAATTTACGGCGTCTCCGCAACGGATTTTCGTCATCGGCGCGACAATCCGCTGTTTGGAAACAAAACCCGGTTAACTTACATGGCAGGAACGCGGTTTTCAATAATGAAGTTGAAATAATTGGCCAAAAGCCCCGTCCCCGGTCCCAATATTCGCAGAATTCTCAAGGTTTTGTAACTTCGGGTTATAAAAAGGGACGGCAGGAGTGGGCTTTGAGAGGGAGGTTATCTCCTGCCGTCCCGAGGAAAGACCGGTTCATCGGCTTTGCCGGAGCGCATGTTCCATGATCTGCGCGACAATGGCGTCGATATTTTTTTCGACGTAGTCCGCTCCGGCCAGCGAAGCTACAAAATTTTCATGTTCGAAATAAAAAATTCCTTCCGCCAACAGCGCAAAAAATTTCAGCATCAATTCCGCTTCGTTCAGGTCGGGACGGCACAACTTCAGCCATCCCGCCACCACCTTCACATCCGGACGGATGTATTTCTCCATCAGTTCCGTAAAATTTTCCGAAGGATCGAACAGTTCGTGCAACATGATGCGCCGTTTCAGCGAGCGCACCCGGTTGTCCTGACGCAACGGAACCAACTGTCGTAAAAACACCTGCAAAAAGCGTTCCGCCTCCTCCGCACCGACCGCCGGCCGGAAATTTTCTCCCAGCCCGTATTGCGTGGCCGAAAACAAATAGGCAAACACTTCCGCGTACAATTCCGCTTTGCCGCCGAAATGATAATTGATCGCCGCCACATTGACATCGGCCCGACGACAAATATCCCGCACGGTGGTCCGTTTATATCCGCGCGCGGCGAAAGCATCCAACGCCTTCTCGAAAATCTTCTGTTTGGTATCCATTCCGGATTCCTTCATCTGGTTCTATCATAAAACCCGTGTTTAAAACTGCAAGACCGGAAAGGGAGAAATCAGCCTTTTTGGCAATATTTGTCAACTCCGCGGATTTCCAGCACTTCCCCGAAAAACAGCTGATGGAAATCGCGGTCGCGGTAACATTCATTGATCAACGCCTTGTTCAGAAACGACTTGCCATCCAACGGCGCCGCATAGGTTTTACGGCATTCGAGAATCAACTCCGCTTCGGCAAAAACCGGTGCCGCAATCCGGTCCCCGGCAATCGGAGTCAACCCGGCGGGAACCGTCTTGTCGCCGTCGCGACCGGAGTGGGAACCGCAGAATGACAACGCCGGGTGGTATTCCGGCGGAAACGCGCACAGGGAAAAGGTATCGTACTCTGTCATCAGACCAAAGGTGTAACGCTGCGGGCGAACCCCGACAATTACCATCGGTTTGAACCAGAACGTCCCCATAAAACCCCAGGATACGGTCATGGGATTGAATTTTTCCTGCCGGTCGCCGGCCGTCAACAGCATCCATCCCCGATCCAGGTCCCGAAAAATATTGGTATTGAAATCTTCCGCGGCAATTTTCTTCAGCCCCATAATTTTTGTCCTCGATTTTTTTTCGTCGGGTTTAAAACAAACGCTTGAAATATAATTATCATACTTTAAACGGCCAAGGCCATTAATGCAAATCGGGAGTCAGTCCGATCTGTTCCAGCAACGCACGGAACGATGCATCCGGCCGGGCGGTGATGTTCACCTCCGCACCGGTCAGCGGATGGACAAACGCCAGTTCCAGCGCCGCCAGCATCAGCCGCCGGCACTTGAAATGTTCCCGAACCATGCGGTTGTGCCTCCCGTCCCCATAAACCGTATCGCCCAGCACCGGATGGCGGATATGGGCAAAATGACGGCGAATCTGGTGCTGGCGGCCGGTTTTCAGGTCGATCTTCACCAGCGAGTAGCGGGCTGTGGCGTATGGACCGACCGGAATCGGCAATTCCACCCGGGCCACGGTTTCGTAAACCGTCACCGCCGGCACCGGCGTACTGGTGGTGTCGTTGCGGTTGATCGGATAATCGATCACCCCGGCGTCATCGGTAAAACCGCGCACCACGGCCCAGTAGGTTTTACGGATTTTCCGCTGTTGAAACAGGGCAAAAAACGGTCGCAAGGCATTTTCATCGGTCGCGAACAGCACAATTCCGGACGTGGGACGATCCAGCCGGTGCAGCGGCTGAACCCGGCTCCCGAGCTGCCGATGCAACAATAACTGGAGCGTATCTTTTTCCTGATCCATCCGGGTCCGATGCACCGACATCCCGGCCGGTTTGAAGACCGCCACACACCACTCGTCGCGATAAAGGAGCGGAAAATGTTCCTCCACCAGTCCCCCGGCCTGCAATCGCCACAATCCCAGTGCCGTCAACGGGTCATCGAGCTCGCCATGCTCGATCAGTTGCAACGCCCCGGCCAATCGCAGCGGCGGCAGCAGCCGCGGGGTCGGACCGGATGTTTCCGCCCCGGCGGCCAGATAAAACCTCACCAGCCATCCGAACGGAGACGTGCCGGTAAACAACGGCCGAACCGCGGCCGCGGTCAAACCATATTCCCGCAATAAAACCTCCGGAGTCTTCTCCCCGTCATATTGCAACGCCAACGGCCGTCCCCCCGCCCCCGGGGTCAGATAAACCGCACCGCAACGGTTTACCGGAAAAATTACCGTAATCTGCGCCATAAATCAATAGTTCCCTTACAAATCAGCCCGTGGCCGACAATGATGATATTATCTGTGCTGTGCATCCAATCCAGGATATTCATGGCGGCAACGCCTTCGGGCGACGGTCGTTTTGCCGATCATACCCGATGACTCGTTCCGCGGCAAATAATAAAACCGGAAACCGGCCCCGATTCAAGCCGTCTTTTCATTATTTTAGGAAGTGTCATCCGGCAGCTCGAATGCAGCTCGAATCCCTTGAATCACATCTCCGGCAGTTCTTCCCCATCTAAATATCGGAGAAAAAATACATCCATTCGTCTACCGACAGTTTTCCTGCAACAGAAGAGAATGTTTCTATGATCGTGTCAAAAGAGAAATAAATATTACCCACGGCTTTAAGGCATAAACATGAAAACACCCAGGCGACCAATTGTAAATCGGACAGCCCATCGTGTATGGCGCAAGCATAATAATATGCATTCAATTCTCCAAAGACAAATTGTACCTCATTCCAATTTCCATTGAAATCACCGGTGATAAGATGATGCAAATCATTATCATTCAAGTCGGATGAAGTATAATCATACCCGCCTTCGAACTCGAAACGGCGAAACAAATCATTTTCCACCATCATACCTGCCGTTTTCATCTTCCAAATATTCCGAAAGAAATCAAGATCAGCAGCAGATATTTCATTTTCCTGCGGAGGTGCCATCCTCTCCCGCGCAAAAAAGATCCGCCACAGAAAATACCTTCCATGTTCAAAGGCAAACGATTTTTGATAACTTGAAAAGAACTCATTATTTCAAAAAAATTATTATTTAAATTATTGCCATGTCTCTTTTTAGCATCTCTCAGACAAAAACAGGCCAGCATCCAGGCCACCATCTGTTCCCATATCCGCTCTATTCCATCAGCTTACAACCAGCCCCCCCGTGATTTGCTCTCCTTTTGAAAACTATCGGGGAAAACATCAAGCAGTAAAAGTCCCCCGGCGTTTTATAATATTGAGCCGAACCTTTACCAGCTTGCATTATCACGATTGTTCTGAGGGAGAATCAATGCAAGCTGATTAAAGTTCTTGGCAATAGCTCCGAGACCAGGAGCTTACAAGTTCCAATCCTCGCGTCCCGGGCTGAAATCCGGTCCGGCGGCAAAATTACCGTTTATAAAAACCCTCTTTCTTCCCGATTGGAAATGCTGTTCTTTAAGCAGACGCGGAAGCTTTTCCTTCTATAATGTTTCCCCACAGAATGTCTCGCCACGGCAATTCTTTACGTTGCGGTAGGATAAGTGGTCTTGCAATTAACCGCAACATCATTTATGTTATAAGTTGGCCCGGGAAAGAAAAGACCAAACCGTAATTACTCGATTATTCAGAAGGTAAACCGCAATGCGGATAAAACTACGGCAAATCGTAAATTTTTCTCCCGATAACTTTTTATTGTTCGTCCGGCAACCGTTTACGGCATGGCGTCGTTATTATCGGAAGACACGTTTCCCCCTCCTGATCACCCGCGCGGTAACGCCTTCCGGAGCCATGGTCTGAAACATCAGGGACAAGGAATGGAAACATGACCGCAATATTATTGGCCACGTTCATGATAACACTGTTGTTCTGGCTGCGCAATCCGCCGCCGAACGGCAAAAACAGCCTGACCCGGGAACTCAAAGTCGCTATTTTTCTTCAGGCCGCAAGCGCCGCCCTGGCCGTCGCCGCCATGTACTGGTGCGCCATGCGACAGGAACCCGAACCGTTCACTACCTTTTCCGGCGGCAACCCGGGTATATCCGGATTGCCGAAAAGTTTCGAATACCGCGCCCAATATCTGGGCCTGATGGTGCTGCCGGCAGTTACGCTGCTGCTGCAGACGTTGTACCGTTATCTGCTGCGCCATCCGGGGCGACAGCAAACCATCACGCGCCTGAGCTGGTATTCCCTGCTCCCGGCTGCCGTTATGATCGGACAGAGTATTACTTTTCCGGACGGGGCGCTGCTCGGCATAACGGCATTGGCCGTAATTCTGCCTTTGCCGGCGGCATTATGGGCCGCCGACGGAGGACGGACGCCGGAGACATTTCGGGCCGCGGCGGAAAAGTTGTACGGCGGCATCCTGCTGACGGCGGCCTCGCTGACGGGAATCGTCCTGTTGAGCCATCGCGTTGTTCCCCTGCCGGGAATATTGCCGCCGATATGCGCCGCCGTCATGG
>JAQUZV010000190.1 GCA_028691155.1 Victivallales bacterium | reverse complement strand
CAACCTTCTTCAGTCTGCAGCGCGGCATGAAACCGGAGGCGGCGATACCCGTGCCGAAAGCGGAAACAGTGGTCGATTATGGTTGCCGAATTGATAATTTTGCCGATCTGGCGGCGATTCTGGTCAATCTCGATGTGGTCGTTTCCGTTGACACCGCCGCTTTGCATCTGGCCGGGGCTTTGGGAGTCAAAGCTTACGGACTGATTCATTTTTCGCCCGATTGGCGCTGGGAACTCGCGGGCGAACAGACCCGCTGGTATGATACCGTAACTCTATTGCGCCAGGAACGTCCGTTTGACTGGTCTTCCTGCCTGACCCGGTTGACTGCCGTCTTGCGGCGTCTGGCTCATGCTCCGGATGAACTGTCGCCGTTGCGGTGACGGTCTGCCGGAAAGGAGCTATTTCCCGGTCAATCCGGTTTCAGGCGGCTGGGAGCGGGGTGAAGCCAGGTGACGCAGCAGTTGTTCCGTATTGTCGATGGTAACATACCATTCATGGTTCAACAGGCTGGCGATGCTCTCGTATTTGCCGGCGACATGTAGCATGGCCACCCGGTTTTTCAATCCTTCCTGAGCGGTGACGGCGGCGGCCAGTTTGCGTTCCAGCTCGGGATCGAGCATGCCGGCGATGGAAAGGCGGAACCGTTCCAACTGGGCGATAACCGCCTGAAGTTCCCGCAGCACCGGGAGGGCCTGACGATATCCGGCGGCATTATGGAACCGGGCCAAACAGCGCAGATGCGGTTTGATTCTCTCGTAGGCGGCAATGAATTCCGCCACGGCAATCGCGACGGCTTCCCGCAACTTCTGTTCTTCCGGGGAGACGCCGGCGGCGACGGCGGTCGGCCGTCTCATCCAAACCAGCATGTCGTCACTGTACGGCAGCGCCGTAACATGATAGCCGTTCCTTTCTCCGACGGCGACAATAGCCGGGATCTGGAAGAAAATATTGTGGTCGACCGGACGAAAATGAAACCAGTTCTGATCATGCGCCGCGGCAATGTTGGGACCGTAAATAACCAGATCGTTTTCCTGGGCGGCAATCCAGGCGCAAATTGTTTCCCAACTGGCGGCATGTTCCATAAAATGGATAAAGGTGACACAAGTCCGGTCGGCGGCGGGAACGGTGAACGGGTGGTCAAGTGCCTGTTCGAGGTAGGAAATTTTGATATGGTCGTCGACATGGTAAATATCCCGGAAATTACGGTCGTAACGGGAATAGGTGGCGGCAAAGCCGTCCAGTACTTCAATCTCCCTGGCTTCGAGGATGGTAAATTCGAATTTGGGAGAACCGCCGCCGACGGCAACGGCCCGGGAATAATGCAGCATAAGTTCGGGCATAACCGTGTTGAGATGGGTTTTGAGACCGCGATAATGGAGAAAATCGCTGTGGAGAATATTTAACGCATCAATATCGTAATGAGCTCCGGTTTCGTGGGAAACAGGATTGCCTTTTTCCGCTTTTTCAAATACTCCGGGTGATATTTCAATGAAATTCGGCGGTACGTACATGCGTTACTTCCTTCCTCTTGGTAAACCGTGCGCCCTATACCGATATGATAATCGTATTCTCTCCCGCTGTCAAGCAGGATTCCCTTTCCGATCGGGCAAAATAATACTTAATTCTTCCGTCACGAGCAATCCTCCGCGGCACTTCCGGCTTGTCAGTGAGACGGTTCGGTTTGTATTGTGGTTTCCGGCGTGATATAGTAAGTCGATGCCGAGGACGGCAGTTACAGGGAAGGAGATAAGGATATTATGGCGGTAACCGGACCACATTTTTCCACCGTGACGGAGTTTCGGGATGCGGTAAATATTGAGGATTTGCGTTTTTTTCGGGTCAAGGCACCGGTTCGCATCAATATCGCCAGACGGGAGATGACGTTCGCTCCCGGGGACATCTATCTCTTTTCTCCTGCCACTTACGCGTTGATGCCGCAACAGTATTTCGAAGAGGTTCCCGGTCCGAGGGAACTGTTGCATCGGCCCTATCGCGGCGGCGATCTCAACGGCCGGCGGGTGCTGGTGGTGCGCAGCGGCGGAATCGGCGACCTGCTTTTTATTCAGCCGTCGTTGCGTTATCTGAAGAAAAAATATCCCGGGGTCCGATTCAGTTTCGGCACCGCGGCCACCAATATGGCCATGGTTGCCGCCTGGGACTGGGTGGCGGAGGTTTTTCCGTTGCCGCTGTCGTTGTCTCAGTTGGAACAATGCGATTATTTCATGAATCTGTTCGGTCTGATCGAATATTGCCGGGAAGCGGAAAGCAAGAATGCCTATCGGTTGTTCGCCGATTTTTTCGGTCTGCCCGAATTGAGTGAAGAATATCTGCGGCCGGTGATGGCGCCGAAGAAGCCGCGGTTGCGGCAGATACAGAAGGTTTTGCCCCGGCTGGGATTGCGGCCCGGCTATGTCTATGTCCAGATTCGGGCCAGCTCCATCAACCGGACGCCGCCTTTGAGTATTTTTTTCGTGTTGTTCGAAAAGTTGTTGGCGCAGGGCTTGCAGGTGGTGATCTGCGACCAGGCGGCCGACAGCGTCAAAATGGATTTGATTGTCAGTGCGTTCGGCGATATTCAACGAGCCAAAAAATCTTCTCAGGCCGATCGGAGCGGCGGACTGGTCAACCTTTCGCCCTATTCCCATGATTTGCAGGACATGACGGCCATTATTTCCCAGAGCGGTTTTGTCATTGCGCCGGATTCCTCTTCGCTGCATATCGCCGGTGGACTGGGCCTTCCTTTCTACGGCCTTTTTACTTCGTTCCCGGCGGAGTTGCGGGTGGCCACTTATCCGCATGGACACTGGAACCGGACCGAACACGATCCCGGCATCTGCGCTCGGGGCGGGCGAAACTGCTTTCTGCATTCCGATGCGGTTTGTCCCTGTCTGGAGGACCAGCGGCCACGCTGTTTTCTGCGGCAGATCGATGTTGACGACATTGTGGCGACGGTGCGGCAATATCTGGCGGCAGGTGGGAAAAAATTGCAAAAATAATGATTCCACGGTTGGCGGAACCGGGTTCGAATGTGTATGCTATTGCTTTTCCGGTTTCAATCCGGGCAAGCAACAGACACAACAAGGTATAAATCATGTATAACAACGAGTTTATCAATGCCCTCATTCTCGGTATTATCGAAGGCGTTACCGAGTTTCTTCCGATCAGCAGTACCGGCCACCTGATTATTGCAGAACGGTTTTTCCGGCTGCACGAAGGGTTCAGCGAAATGTTCGAAGTGGTTATTCAGCTGGGGGCGATATTGTCGGTGGTGATTTATTTCCGGGAACAGCTTTTTCCGCCGTTGCGGGTGGACACGCCGGAAAAGAAGGCCAAATTCATGCGGGTCATGGATTTGTGGTTCAAAAGCGTGGTGGGGGTGGTGCCGGCGCTGTTTTTCGGGGCGCTCCTGCACAAATACATCAAAGCATATTTGTTCAATCCCTGGGTGGTGGCGGCCACGTTGTTTGTCGGCGGTATTCTGTTGATTGCGATTGAAGCCAGGCCGCGTCGGGCAAAATTCGACGATGTCAACCGGATGTCGTTCCGGACGGCCTTTTTTATCGGGTTGATTCAGGTGTTGGCGATGATTCCGGGCACATCGCGTTCGGCGGCGACGATTCTCGGCGGCATGTTTCTGGGGGCCTCGCGGCGGGCGGCGGCGGAATTTTCCTTCTTTTTGGCGATTCCCACCATGGTGGCGGCTTCGGCCTATTCGCTGTGGAAGTATCATGGCGCCATGACCGGCGACGACTGGGCCGTTCTCGGGATCGGGTTTGTCACCGCCTTTCTGGTGGCCTGGGGCGTTATTGCGCTGTTCATGAACTATATCCGGACCCGGACTTTCAGTGCCTTCGGATATTACCGCATTGTGCTGGCGGTGGTGGTGGTCGGTTATTTCCTGTTTGCTCTTCACCTGCATTAAGGCGGCAATAATCGGCCTCGCGGGGCTTTACAAATTTACCGTGCCGGATTATCTTCTAATAAATGTCGGAAGACGGGATAAGTTTTGGCGGAGGTAATTATGGAGCGTCGCGATTTTCTCAAATCGTCGTTGGCCGTTGGCCTTCTGAGTGGAACTGGGTTGCCGTTGTTGGCGGCTCCGGCCGCCGCGCCGGTGAAATATGATCTGGTGGCGGTGCGGAACGGCGAACCAGACGAAATGTTCCGTCGCGGCATGGCCGCATACGGCGGCATCGGGCGGTTTGTCAAGCCCGGTCAGACCGTTCTGGTCAAACCGAACATCGGTTGGGACAAACCACCGGACCTGGCGGCCAATACCAATCCGGTACTGGTGCGGGCTATTGTGGAAGAATGTGTCCGGGCCGGGGCCGAAGTAGTGGCGTTCGACCATACCTGCAACAACTGGAAATTCTGTTATCGGAACAGCGGCATTGCCGCGGCGGTGGAGGCCGGCGGCGGGACGATGCATCCCGGTCATGACCAGCGCCATTATCGGGAGGTGAAGTTGCCGGGGGCCGTGAACCTCAAAACGGCCCAGGTGCACGAATTGCTGCTTTCATGTGACGTGTTCATCAATGTTCCGGTGTTGAAAAATCATGGCGGCGCCAAACTTACCTGCGCCATGAAAAATCTTATGGGGGTGGTTTGGGACCGGCGGTTTTACCATCGTAACGATCTGGGCCGGTGCATTGCCGATTTTCTGACTTACCGCAAGCCGGATCTGAATGTCGTTGACGCCTACCGGATCATGAAGACCAATGGCCCCAGGGGCATCGGGCCGGGCGATGTGGAGTTGAAAAAGCAGTTGTTGTTGTCCTCCGATATTCTGGCGATCGACGTGGCGGCGGCCAGAATTATCGGTTACGATCCGGAGTCGATTTCTTATCTCCGTGC
>JAQUZV010000189.1 GCA_028691155.1 Victivallales bacterium | reverse complement strand
ATAACGACACCATGTTGATTGTCGACGAAGCCAATTATCTGCTGGATGCGGATTCCGGCCGCAAGGTGGAGTCGTCGCTCAATTATCTTCGTGACATCTATGACACCGTGCGGATTCCGATCGTGCTGGTATTTACCGGCGTCGACATCAATTACTTCAAGACCTCGCAACTGGCCGGCTTCATGCAGCAATTCCGTGGCCGTCAGGGCTTCAATCTGCAGATTCCGGAGCGTGTTTTGCGGGTCAGCGAGGTTATCCCGGTGCTGCACCTCTATGTGCCGGATGCCGGACCGGCCCTGATCGACGCCGCCTATAAGATTGCGGCTGCCGGCGACGGTAAAATCCGGACTCTGACCAAATACCTCAAGTGCGCCCGGGTGTTTGTGGCTGAACACGGCGGCAAGATTACCCCGGAACTGCTCTACTCGCTGCAGGAGCGTTATGAATCCGGTGGTGCCTGGCCGGAAGAATAAGCGGTAACGTGCCGCGGCGAAGTACCGGGCCGCGGCGGCTTCTGATCGCGATGGCTCCTGATCGCGATGGCTCCTGATCGCGATGGCTCCTGATCGCGATGGCTCCTGATCGCGGCCTGAAATTTACGAATCGGTTGTTGTCATGAGCGGCCGGTAGTTGACGTGAGTTCTTGATGGCATTAGCGGTAACTGTCGCGGGAGGTGCGGGCATGGAGGTTCTGGATTCATTGTTTTCGTTTCGGCGACAAAAGCATGATGTATCAGCTGGATGTCGTGGCGAATTATTATCGTAAGGATGGATGACGTCGGGGAGGGGGATCGACAGCATCTCGAAATCATGTTTGATTTTGTAATTGTTATTGGTGGTATGATTTTCCCGTGATGTTATTTTCCCGGCGGTTGTAATTTTATTGTGCGGGCCAAACGAGTTATCTGATTTACTTTTCTTTCTGATATTCTTCTTTCTGCTGCCGGGTATGCGCAATGGGTCATCTATGATATAATCTGACATCTGCGCGTCGGATTTCTATAAATTTGTGTAAATCGAAACAATAGCGAATTGAACATACCGGACACCGGTGATCCGGCGCAAACCGGTCGTTGCTTTATAGCATCACATACTTCTAAATGCCGTCTGCATATCCAGCAGTTCGCCGTGGCCGATTCCTGATTGCGTCGCATAGTTGCGCCAGTGTGCAACGGTATCGGTAATTTTCCGAAGGATGTTGTTTGCGTCCGAGGTCTTGACCCGAAAGAGAGGAGCGACGTCCAGCGCGAGAACAAAATCCAAAGAATTATCATTGTCACTGATATTCAAAGAAAGCCCTCTTCCCTGCGGATTGGGATTGATGTCGTAGGCAGGAGACAAACGCCATCCGGCGTCAGCCAACAGAAACCAGTGGTTGCGCAAGTGGTCGTCCGTATTGGACACTGCAATTGAAAAAACGATCCGACTCCAAAGTTCCCGTAAATCGCCATCCGGATATGCGCCGTATTTCATAATAAATTCAGCGAGCTCAAGATAAGAATTGCCAGTCTGCGCATATGCCCCGTCATTTTTACCCAATAGAGTCATCGCGGAGGCAAAATGAATGCGATTTCTTCCTTGACGGTCAAATCGTCGAACAAGGAATGTCGAGCCAGATTTTGAAAGTATTTCTTGTTTGAATTTCGGCACATTCAGCCCGGCATCCCGCGCCATCAGCATAGTCGCGTATTCCCATGCGGAAGTATTCCCATTGTCGCTGTGGGCGGGAAATTTTGCAATCCAGAGCGTACCGTCCGGCGCGGTCACGCTGGCCTTGGGACGCGCGCCCCCCAAAGACGAACCGGGAGCGATCAGCATAGACAGCCATTTTTCATGTTCCGTTTCAGATGAATCTTCATCCAAATGGCGGCAGGCTTCCTCCAATTCACGCAAACGAGTCCACGGCGGAGCAGCCATAGAACAATCATCGTTGACAAAAGGACCGTTGGGCTGTAATTTGAAACGAAGAGCGCCCATACGTGTTTCATCGTAGACGCCGATAAGATAATCTGATTCATTCAGCATGGCAGGGATTTCGCCAACTTTTCTTGCTCGAACCGCCTCACGTCTTTGCATAAGTTTCCTGCCCCAGCGATCCGGAGATGAATCCATGAACAGTCCGAAATTGGCCCTTTGCGTGTATTGCGGCCCGGCATACAGTTGTAAATCCGGGTCAAGACTCTGTTCCGGATGATTTTTCAACCACGCCTTGTCAAATTCAAAAGAGAATATCTCCTTTCCCCGATTTATTTGAACGGAAAGGATTCCCAGCAGTTCAGGCTCTCTTGAAAATATTTGATGGTCAAAATGAACGTAAATTGTTTTCCCGCTCATTTTTCACTCCGTTTCGAAGCTCTGCGGCGCAGAGACAATCCGGCATCTTGAAGTTTACGTCCGAGTTCGTCATCAAGGGCAACCTTTTGCATATTTTGTTCCAGGCCGAGGGTAAAAAGCACCTGCATGTAATTCCCCATCGCAACCGTCGGAGAACCGCTTTCGATTTTGCTCAGCGTCGCGATGCTGATCCCAGCCCGTTCCGCTTCCAGTTTGGCGGTGATATTACGGCGCAAACGAGCTAATCGAATATTTTCGCCCAACTCCTTCAAAACAGCTTCAGTCTTCGGGAATAGGATATTTGTTTTCTGCGTCATAATAGACTCCTTTTTTAGTAACTACTATTAAAATAGTATTTATTCCAATAAAATCAAATTATATGATGTGTTATTAACAAAAAAATCCCGATATACTTTCCACGGAGAATGTCCATCGGGATTCTATTTTACGCCATGCCGAACGCTTCGTGCTGCTCCCGCCAGTCTTCTGGAATGCCGCCGGCTCCTTGACCACCAGCGCTTCAAAGTCGGCGGCCGGAACGCGCGGTGTCGGGCAGATGCTGAAGTTCCGTTTGCGGTCCTCGTTGCAGATGTAATATCCATATCGGTGCTTTCCGCGCTTCACCGTATGGCTGAGGGTGATCGCACCGCCGCAGTGTCCGCAGGTCACCAGTCCGGCGAACGGCTGCAACTTCGGACTGCGCCGCCCGGCGTCATGGGTCATGTTGTTTTTCAGCAGTTCCCGCGCCCGGTTCCACGCCTCCGCGGAAACGATGGCTTCATGTTCGCCGGAATAGCTGGTGTTCCGATGGGGAACGCGCCCGGCGTAGAGCGGATTTTTCAGCATCCGGTAAATCATCTGGCTGTTGATGATTTGGCCGTCATGCCTTACGCCGTGTTTTGTTGTCCAAACTTTTCCCCGGCAGCCGCGCCGTTCCAATGTGGTCGCCACTTCCTGCGTTGGAATCGGGTTGGCGGTCGTGTTGGTAATGCTTACCGAGGTTACGCGTCCGGTGCTGCCGCCGGTAATGCCGGTAAGCAGAAGGTGGTCGGAACCGACGTCCTCGACCAGAAATCCAACCGAACCCTGGAGAGACTTCCGCGTTTCACGGCTGGAGACAGGAGGTTCGTCCTCCAGACGGAGCCCGTCACTGGACAACCAGCCCTTTTTGCATTTGGACTGATTGACCACGGCGATCCGGTCATTCGTCATATCGGCATCGACCCGAACCGCGAGGATGGCTCCTTCGTAGTTGTACGAATCGACATAGACGCCACCGGCCTGGTGGTTGGCTTTGCTGTCAATCAACGCAACGCTGCTGTCGGCATTGAGAAACGCATTGACGTATGCCTTGGTGGTCGGAGAACACCAGATGGTGTTTACCGTGCCGCCATTGTCAAAACGATTCTTCAACGCCGCCTTGAACTTGGTTTCAGTGAGCACACCGGCGACATTGTAGACCAAGGCATTGCGCTCGTCACTGCCGAGCCGGGCCAACAGACCGGCGGACATGTATCGTCCACCTGCGGACGTGGCTTGTGATTTCACCCCGCGAATCGACATCTTGGACAGCATTTCCGCAACCCGGATTTCAGCTTCCCGGATGAGCAGGGCGGTAGCATTGGCATCGGAGAGGCCCTGTCGTACCAGCGTGGCGTGTTTGGTCCATTCGATAGCCTCGAACACCGTCTGCGCGTAGTTGGTCCAACTGCCGGTAGCTTCGGTCATGGACTCCACATTTTTAAGATCGGTGTCGTTGCCGGCAAAGCCGGTCACTTCGAACGTTGCTCCGGAGGCATGGACGGCCGCGGCGGTGCCGCCGTCACCGCAACGGCAGACGCGACCTCGACGCCGACTACCTGTATCTGTATGACGACGGCAGCTGGCTGGCATACGGCATTCCCGGCGAGCCGGACTGGGTGGAAATCAAGGTTGAAAAATGATGCCGGATTATTGTGATACACCACTGGCTTTACACTCGAAGCGGCACCATGTTAAGCTTACCGCCAGAGCCCGACGAGGCAGCAAGCGGGGCCGAGAAGGCCCGCCATGCCGCACCCGGAGGAATCCCGCCGGGCAACCTGGATCAATAAATAGTCGGTATTTTAGTTGTTTTACATCTAAATGCAAAGAATAAACTTTGCAATTGTGGCGAAACGGAAGATACGACTGTTTGTGACGCGGCCGAAAATAACACAGGCAAAAATCGCCCGTTTTTTGTCGCGACGGGTATTGTGTCAAACCACTTCAGCCATTATAATTGCTATAATGGTGGGGATGCAATTCGAGAAGGTAGCCGAATTTATTTTTCTTATCCGACTGAAATCGCGCTATTGCTCTTCCGCGTAAACACGTGGTAATATCGGTTCAATCATCATGGGGGAAATCGATCTTGAGTACTAGAATGTGTCGTCATGAGATTTTGGCCCACACGGCCAAGCAGCGAATCTGCACCGCCGCTAGAAACGAGGCTGTTCTTTTGGCATAACGCGTTGCAATCCCACGCCATCGCTTGAATTCCATAAA
>JAQUZV010000188.1 GCA_028691155.1 Victivallales bacterium | reverse complement strand
CCGCTGCAATTCCCCGACCCGGCGACGATATTGCCGCCGCCAACGCGGGAAATTCTCCGTTGCCGCCACAACGGTAAGATCCGGCGGCAACCGCAACGGCACCAGAGTATGACTCCATACCTCGGCCAACAACTCCGGCCACGGGGTCAACGCAATCACCACCGCATCGGGATAACGTCGTCCCAATGCCGCCACCGCCAACCACGACGCCGGAGCCACCACAATTACCGCATCATGCATCGGATCAAAAGAGGTCGTTTTCAGCCACGATGCCAACTCTGCTTCCGCCGCTGCCTCGACATGCAGAAAGTCGGCGGTCAAAGGCACGGCCCCGGCCGGGGTACGGCGGACAATATAGGCAAATTCGTCGTAGTGATAATCCAATTCAAATCCCACCGGCGCCGAACGACGTTGCCGCAAATAATCGGCCAGTTCCGGATTGCGGGGCCGGACCAAAGCCGCCCCGGCCTCACGGTAGGCGGTAAAAGACAAATCGTAACCTGATGGTTCACCCGTCGTGGCGGCGGCAAAATCCCGCTTCAGATCGGCGGCAAACCATGCGGTCAGTTGTGACACCGCATGTCGCCGAAACTCCTGATAGTTGTGTCGGCAATCCTCCGACAACGGCAGCAACGACACCGCCATAACAGCCAACTCGCGCACCGCCGCATCAAAATACCTACTCCAAACCGGCGGCCCCCATGAACAGCCCGGTTCAAACCGGAATTCCGGCTTTCCGGTATTGGTCGCCAACCAATCCTCCCATGCCCGATGGGGACAACCGTGAATAACCGCGCCACCAACGGTGCAATTGATTACCGGCACCCCGGGAGTCGCCGCCAGATAGGCTTCCAGATATTGTTGCAGTTGCAGCAATTCCGGGGTGGACGTCACCGGCCCCAGATTGCCGGCAACCGTCACGGTATGGGGAGAAAACTCGGCTTCGTTACTGTAACCCGGCAGATGGGAAGCGCCGTCGGCGCCAAGGCAAAGGTCGTTCCCGATCAGGGCAATGGCGGTAAAACCGGCCCGGCGGGCGAAATCAATCGCGGTCAGGGTGGCCGTGCCGCCATGGGCCAGTTCCGGCAGAGTCAATCCCCATTCGGTCAAGGCCCGCCGCCAATAAGGCGACGGGCCGGCCCCAAAATAAATCCGGTGTGCCGCGCGACAGACTTCCGGCGCCGTCCCCGGAAAAGCCACCAGTAATGTTTCCGGTCCCAAAGCCGCCGTCCAATCCAGTCCGTAGCCGGAGTGATCCACATAGACCACCGCGTCCGACCGGATCCCGGCCGCCGCCAGTTGCGGCGCCAGTTTGCCGACCGCCACCAGAAAAAAACGGTCGCGCTCCCGCCGCAAGGTGGCCAGTTGCCCGACCAAAGACGGTCCGGCGCCGCAGATCACACAACGTCCGGTGCCCCGAATCGTCGGAACCCCCGCCGCCAACCACGGCCAATTGCGCCAGGCACAGCGCAGGTTCCACAATTCGCTGCGCCGAAACTGCCGGTCGGCGGTGATCAGTTGCCGACACCGGGTCGCCACCGCGACGGCAAAGGGTTCCGACGCTCCGCCGGGATACCGGTCGGAATGCGCCAGTTTTACCCGTTCCGGATGCAGGCAGTTGATCGCCAGCGCCAGTTTATCGTCCCAACCCGGATCGTGGCGGGAAATTATCAGGATGGATGCCGCAGTCTGTTCCGACAACCGCCCGGAAGCGGCGGCAAAAAACAGTAAGGGAGCATGAGAAGGCAACCGGGAGCGCAAACGGGCCGGATCATCGGTTTCCATCCCCAAATAGACGTACAACGTATTGCCCGACGGATATTGTTCCGCCGCCGCCATCAGATGTCGCAATTGTCCGTCAAAAGCCGCGTCCATGACCGCCGTGCCTCCTCCCTTCCGCTCCGCCCGGTTAAAGCCCGTTCATGGCGTAGCCGACAACCAGCCGTAATGCCATTGCGACCAAAACATGAACTCGCGGCGAAATTGTTCCAAGACCTTGGGTTGCTCGCCCTGCGGCCAGAATTCCATCCCCACCCAACCGTCGTAAGACGACGCGGCAATCGCCCGGAACACATTGGCGAAATTGATTTCACCGGTTCCCGGCTGATGCCGTCCCGGATGGTCGGCAAAGTGAAAATGCCCGATGTAGGGCAGATAACGGGTAATATTGTTGATCAGATTGCCTTCGCTGATCTGCTGATGGTAAATATCGAACAGCATCCTGACCGCCGGAGAAGCCACTTCCGCCAGAATTTCCGCCGCGTCCCCGGAACCGGTCAAAAAATATCCGGGATGATCCACCAGAACATTCAACGGCTCGATCACCAGCGTCAGCTCGGCCGCCTCCAGCAACGGCGCGGCGGCCCGCAGTCCATCGACGATCGCCTGGCGCTGCTCCGCTTCACGTACGCCCTCCCGGCGGTTTCCCACCTGACTGATAATAGTCCGACAATTCAAAATTTTGGCGGCGGCAATCGCCCGTTTCAGTCCGGCCAGATAAGCGTCATGGGATTCATGATCGGTCAGGGGAATCAGTTCGGTAACCAGTGCGGCCACAGTGACTCCGGCCGCAACGGCGGCTCGGGCCAATGCGGGAACCGGATAGTTCCAATGTCCCCAAAGTTCCACCCCGGTAAAGCCCATTCCGGCCAGCGTCCGGAGACGCGCCTCCGGCGTCAGATTGGGCAACAACGTGTCGAGATGAGCGGAAAATTTAATCGGCATATTACTTCTCCTATAATTTTTCCCGGTCTTCTGTTTTTTTTTCGAGGCGTTCTCCCCGGCGGCGGCACCTGTCCGACTCCGGCCATAAACTAAAAACGCGGCCACGGAAGCCGATGCTTCCGGACCGCGCTGTTTTTTTCTCTCTCCGTCCGATCTTTCTCTCCGACGGCCCCTGTTCCGGTCGAAAATCAAATCGGCGTCATCATAACGTCCGATCCGCTCCCGGCCTCCGACGCGGAAACGTCGTTATCGTTTCCGCCGGGTGGGGAGATGACAACATTCGCCATGAACGGCGTGAGCCGCTTCCATCATTGCTTCCCCGAGGGTGGGATGGGCATGAATGGCCCGACCGAGTTCCCGGGCGGTAATTTCGAGATTCATGGCCGGCACGGCTTCGGCAATCAAATCGGTCGCATGCGGACCGACAATATGGACCCCCAAGACCTGATCGGTCGCTTTATCGGCAATGATCTTGACGAAACCGACGGTTTCGTCGATGGCCATGGCCTTGCCCAGCGCGGCAAACGGAAACTTACCGACGGTGTAGTCGATTCCCCGTTCCTGACATTGTTCTTCGGCAAGCCCCAACGAGCCGACTTCCGGGCTGGTGAAAATACAGCCGGGAATCAAATCGTAACTGAAATCCTGACGATTGCCGCAGATGTTTTCCACCGCACATAAGCCCATGGCACTGGCCAGATGGGCCAACCAGATTTTGCCGCCGATGTCGCCGATGGCATAAATACCCGGCACATTGGTACGACACCGGGAATCCACCGGAACCCAGCCGCGTTCATCGCTTTTCACTCCGGCCGCGCCGAGATTGAGTTCGGCATTGACCGCCTTGCGGCCGATGGAAACCAGCAGGTAGTCGGCGGAAAGCTGGTCCGCGCCGACTTTGCCGCTGACGCCCTTCGCCGTCGCCTTGATGTCGCTCAACGGGGTCCCGGTCATGATTTTTACTCCGGCTTTTTCCATCTCCCGGGCCACGGTACGGCTTACTTCGCGGTCGATATTGGGCATGATCGACGGCAGCATTTCCACGATGGTCACCTGAGTTCCCAACGCGGCAAACAAACAGGCGAATTCACACCCGATCACCCCGCCGCCGAGAATCAGCAGACTCCGCGGCACTTTGTCGACAGCCAACAGTTCGGTCGAGGTAAGCACCCGCGACGACCGCGGAATGAACCCCGGCACCAGCGCTTCGGACCCGCTGGCGATAATGAAATTTTTCGCCGCAATTACCGTACCGTTGTCGGCGCCGCCGTTGACGGCCACCGTCCGACGGTCGATAAATCCGGCCGTACCGTTGAATACCGTCACTCCGGCCGACTTCAACAACGAGCCGATACCGCCGCGCAGTTTTTCCACCACCGCATTCTTGCGGGTCATCATTTTGTTCCAATCCGGTTTGATGGAACCGGAAATGTCCACGCCGAATTCGGCGGCACGGCGGGCGCTCTTCAACACGTCAACGCCGGCGATAAGGGTTTTGGTCGGGATACAGCCGATATTGAGACAAGTGCCGCCCAAATATTTTTTCTCCACCAGGGCCACCTTGAGACCATGTTGACCGGCGCGAATCGCCGCGACATAACCGCCGGGTCCGGCCCCGATCACACAAAGATCGAATTCCTGCGCTTTCATAATTCTCCGCAAATTGTTGGTTGTGATGCTGAAAAAAGCATAAGAACGTCCGCCGGCATCCTCTGAAGCATACCGGGGGATAAATTTCGAACCCGCATCTTCATAACAATAACGCCCCTAAAAAAAATTGCAAAAGCCGGGCGGGAAAAAAAGCGTTTTTGCCGCCGGGATCACCATCGCCGTCCGTCGCCGGACCCGGCAGGGTTGGAATCGGCTTCGGCATTATCGCCGCAAAATCGGACCGGCAATAGATTTATCGTCAAAAAAAGATAGAAAAAATCAATGGCGTTTTTCCGGATGCGGGCTAACATATTATCATTCGGGTCCCAACCTTGTCGCGCAACATCATAATTAAGGTATGACAATATGAACGAAAACGAACTGGCCGCCCGCGTCGAAGAGCTGCTGCAACAAATGACTCTGGAAGAAAAGATCCACACTGTCACGGCTGTTCCGGCATGGAAGCCGGCGACATTCCCCGCCTGGGCATTCCCCG
>JAQUZV010000187.1 GCA_028691155.1 Victivallales bacterium | reverse complement strand
TATCTGTCGGGTATTCTGCACGATATCGGCAGTTTTATCGATGCGCGCAAACATCATAAGCACTCCTATTATGTGATTCGCAACAGCCAGATTCCCGGTATTTCCGAGAAGGAGACCGACATTATTGCCGCCGTGGCCCGGTATCACCGCAAGGCGCCGCCGCGTTCTTCGCATCCCGAATACATGAATCTGGACCGCAACAGCAAAGTGGTGGTTGCCACGCTGGCGGCCATTCTGCGGGTGGCGGATGCGCTGGATCATTCGCATCAGTTCAAGTTTAAAAATGCCGATTTCCGGATTGACGGCCACCAGTTGATTATTTCCTGTCGGCAGCAGGTGGATTGTTCGATCGAACGGATTTTCCTGGAATTCAAAGGAAGTATGTTTTATCGGGTGATGGACCTGAAAGCGGTGATTGCATGAGTGGTCGGCCGCAAATTACTTTGGACCGGCGATATTTCATCAACCGGGAACTGAGCTGGCTGGAATTCAATTCCCGGGTGCTCGACGAAGCCGGCGATCCGGGGGTGCCGGTGCTCGAACGGCTCAAATTCATTGCCATTTTCAGCAACAATCTCGATGAATTTTTCATGGTTCGGGTGGCGGGACTGCGGCAGCTGGCCGAATCCCGCAGTCGTTCGTGGGACCCGGCCGGATTGAGCGCCGCCGAGCAGTTGGCGGCGATTCGGAACAAGGTGTTGATTTTGTTGCGGCGGCAATATCGTTTTCTGCGCCGTTCGGTGCTGGCAGCGCTGGAACCGTACGGCGTGATTTTCCGTTCCTGCCGTCAGTTGGATGAAGTCCGGCGCACTCAGGTCGAGAATATTTTTGTCCGCGACATTCTGCCGGTGCTGACGCCGCTGGCCATCGATCCCAGTCATCCGTTTCCGCTGCTCAACAACGGCGCGATTGAAATTGCGGTCAAGCTGCGGACCTACGACGGTCATCGTACTGTTTACGCCGTGGTGGAAGTGCCGGAGCGTCTGCCGCGGTTTATTCCGCTGGCGGAATCCGGCAAACAACTGTTCGTTCTGATCGAAGATATGATCATGTCGCATCTCGGCGAGCTGTTTCAGGGGTGTAAGATTCTCGACGTCATGCCGTTCCGGATTACCCGCGACATGGATTTCTCGATTGAGGAGGACGGGGTGTCCGATCTGTTGTTGTACCTGCAGAAGGAGTTGCAGCAACGGAAAAACCGGGCGCCGGTACGGTTGGAAATTCCGGCCGGGGGCAGCCGCGCCCTGAGCCGTTGGCTGCTGGAGCGGCTGGAATTGTCGGGCGATTTCAAGTACAATATTCCCGGGCCGCTGCATTTGGCCCGGTGTTTCGAGTTGTGTGCGGCGCTGGCGCAGCCGGAGTTGGTCGAGGAGCCGTGGCCTCCGGTGGGAGCGGCGCCGATCGCCGAGGATCAGTCGATGTTCGAGGCCATTGACCGGGCCGGTGATTTTGCCTTGTTTTTACCCTTTCAAAGTTTCGATCCGGTGATCAACCTGTTGCAGCAGGCGGCGGTGGATCCCGATGTCCTGGCGATCAAACAGACGCTCTACCGGGTCAGCGGCAACTCTCCGGTGGTCGGCGCGTTGCAGCAGGCGGCGGAAAACGGGAAACAGGTGACGGTAATTGTCGAACTGAAGGCCCGTTTCGACGAAGGGAACAACATTGTCTGGGCGCGGCGGCTGGAAGAATCCGGGGCGCATGTGGTCTACGGTATCGCCGGACTCAAAATTCATTGCAAGGCGCTGCTGGTGATCCGCAAAACCCAGGGGGTCATCAAACGTTACTGCCATGTGGCCACCGGCAACTACAACGACAAAACCGCCCGGTTGTATACCGATATCGGTATGTTTTCCAACGATGAACTGTTGTGCGGCGATCTGGCCGCGCTGTTCAATGTGATGACCGGCTACGCGGCGCCGCCGTCGCGCTGGGAACGGATTGCCTGTGCCCCGTTCGACCTGCGACAGAAGTTCCTGGCGCTGATCGATCGCGAGGTTCGGGTGTCGGGGCCGCATGCTCCCGGCCGGATTGTGGCCAAAATGAATTCGCTGGTGGACCCGGAGATCATCGAACATCTCTACCGCGCCGCCGATGCGGGGGTGCAGATCGACCTGATTGTCCGCGGCATCTGTTGTCTGCGTCCCGGGGTGGGCAACCGCAATATCCGGGTATGCAGCATTGTGGATCGTTATCTGGAGCATTCCCGGGTCTTCTACTTCTACAACGGCGGCGACGAGGAGTATTATCTCTCCAGCGCCGATTGGATGCCGCGCAATCTCGATCGCCGGATCGAAATCATGTTCCCGGTGGAAAGTCCGGCGATCCGGAGAGACCTCGATGAATTGTTGCAGTTGCAGTTGGCGGACCGGCGCAAGGGACGGTTGCTGCGGGCGAACGGCACCTACAGTCATCTGCCCGGCGGCCGGGCGGATTTCTCCTGCCGGAGTCAGGAGCGTTCCTATCGCTATTTTGCGGAAGTCAATCCGCCTCGGGAAACGGAAAAAATGAAGATTTTCCGTAAAAACAGCACCGGTGAGTCCTGAAAAAACAGGTCCGGCGGTTATATTAAATTTCAGGGGGGGCAAGCGTTTTTGGGTGTTATCCTCCATCGGGCGGGAAGCGGTATGGCGGGGAACAAGATCGTTCCGGGACGCAATTTCCGGACGGAAAGGAACAAAAGTTATGAATAAATGTATCGGCATCCTGACGGCCGGCGGCGACAGTCCCGGCATCAATGCGGCGATCCGCTCGGTCGGTCGGGCTCTGGAACGGGAGAATATTCATTTGCTGGGGTTTCGGGACGGCTTCGAAGGCATTGCGTTCGACAAATGCGAGTACCTCAATCAAAACACCTATTCCGGTATTCTGACCAAGGGGGGCACCATTCTCGGCACCAGCCGCAACAAACCCCATAAAATGCCGGTCGGCAAAAAGATCATCGATATGACCGACGCCATTGTCGATACCTATAAGCGCCGTCAGCTCGAGGGGTTGATCTGTATCGGCGGCGGCGGCACCCACAAGAGTGCGTTGCGGTTGCTCGAACAGGGGCTCAATGTCATCACCATGCCCAAGACCATCGACAACGATCTGGCCGGTACCGACAATTCCATCGGCTATGATACCGCCATTCAGATTGCCACCAATGCCATCGACAGTCTGCATTCGACCGCCAGCAGCCACAAGCGCATCATCATTCTGGAAGTGATGGGGCATCGGGCCGGCTGGCTGACTCTGGCCTCCGGCGTGGCCGGCGGGGCCGACGTGATTATGATTCCGGAAATTCCCTATGATCTGGAAAAGGTGGCAGAAGCCATTACCCGGCGCAGCCGTCAGGGCAAGCGGTTCAGTATTGTTCCGGTGGCCGAAGGGGCCATGCCGGTTGCGATGGCGAAGCGTTACCATGAACTGCTGCAGAAAAAGGACCAGGCCTCTTCCCGCGGCGATCGCGACAAGGTCAAGGCGGAGCTGGACCAGTTATGGCAGGAGCATACCGGTCATTCGATGCGGATCGCCCGGGAACTGGAAACGTTGACCGGACTGGAGTCGCGGGTGACGATTCTGGGTCACCTGCAGCGCGGCGGGTTTCCGTCGGCGGCCGACCGGTTGCTGGCAACCCGCCTCGGCGTGGTTTGCGCGGAAAACATTTTCAAAGGCAATTACGGCAAGATGATGTCGGTTCAGGGCGAAAATATCGTGCCGGTTGCGATTGATTCGGTGGCCGGGCGCGTCAAATATGTTCCGTTGGATGATTTGCTGGTCAAAGCGGCGCGCGATACCGATACCTGTCTCGGCGACTGAACCGGTGTCCGGATTGCCGTTGCTTCGGGATGAGTGGTCGGGAAACGGGGAGGTGGGCGGTGCGGCGGCGGTTTTTAAGCGCGCCGCGGTTGCAATAAATGTCGCGACGGCCTATCTTATCCGGTAATCGAGGTTATAACCGGAGAGTTTGTTTTATGTCGTCGTATGAAAAACCGCCCCGTACTGTAATTGTTCTGGATCGTTTGCGCAGTGCCCATAACACCGGCAACATTTTCCGTCTGGCCGAAGCCGTCGGCGCGGCGGAAATCATTGCCTGCGGTTATACTCCGGCGCCGCCGCATCCCAAACTGGCCAAGACCGCCATGGGCACCGATGCGATGGTGCCGTGCCGTTCTTTTCCCTCTTCTCTGGAGGCGGTGGCGCAATTGCGGCGTGAAGGCTTCCGGCAGATTCTGGCGGTGGAAAGTATGCCGGACGCCCCGGCGGCCTGGGATTTCCCCTATCAATTTCCTTTGGCTCTGGTGTTCGGCAATGAAGCGCTCGGCGTTGCGCCGGAAACGCTGGCGGCGTGCGACGGCGTGGTGGCGCTGCCGATGTTCGGCAACAAAGCTTCGATCAATGTGGGCAACTGCGCCGCCGTGGTGCTTTATGCCGTAGTGGCCCGGGCCGGGCTTCCCGGCGGAATAAATGGGGAAACAATGGGAAAATGAAAGTCAAACTGACAGGAAAAAATCTGCATGATGTTATTCCGTTGTTGCGGCGGAAGGGACTGGAACCGGTGGACGAGGGCTTTGAACTGGTGATTTCTCATGGCGGCGACGGCGCTTTGCTGGGAGCGGAACGCGATTTTCCCGGTCTGCCCAAACTGCCGTTGCGCGACAACCGTACCGCGCCGTTGTGTCCGGATCATGTTTATGAACGTCAGATCGATGATTTTTTGGCCGGGAGAACCCGCAAGTCACTGATGACCAAATTAGTCGGCGAATTCAACGAGTCCCGGGTGCTGGCGCTGAACGATATTTTCATCCATAACGTCGATCGGGTCAGTGCGGTGCGCTACCGCGTCTGGATCGACGACGTCATGTATGTGGCCGAAGTGGTCGGCGACGGCGTCGGCGTGGCGACCGTGCACGGCAGCACCGCCTATTAC
>JAQUZV010000186.1 GCA_028691155.1 Victivallales bacterium | reverse complement strand
GCCCACGTCAGTTTACTGCCGACAGCATCACCGTTTTCCGCCTGTTGCGCCAGCAGCCACCGCCAGCGCTCCCCGTCGTTGCGCGCGGTCTGAAACGATTTCGGCAGGTGATAAAACACCGGCGCCCCGGCGGCATTTACCGGTGCCCCGCCGGTGACGTCGCAAAGCGGATCGGGGAATTCGTCGTAATCCGGCAAACGCGTCAAATCGGTCAGATATGACAATTGCCAGGTTTCCTGCGGCTGGTAAACCGTCCGGGCAAAGTCGCGAAAAAAAGCCGCCCGATCAATAACCACTCCTGGTTCCCGGGGATTGCGCAGCAACGCCATGACCCGCAAAAAATAACGAATGGCCATCACCCGATCCCGCCGCCGGGCATTGACGTACTTGTCCCCGTCATGACGGTAACCGCGGCAAAACCGGCCCTGCCGGAAACAGCCGTCGTGCGGAATCCCGGCATAAGCCACGGCCGCCGCCCACAACGTCGGTGCCGAGTGGGGATGAGCCGCCACCGCCGCCGTCACCATACGGTCGAAATCATCCAGTTGACCGAGTTGGTAGAGGCAAAACAAAGCACCGCGCAACTCGTCACCGTCAAGCCGATATTCCTTCTGCGGCGCCAGCAGCGCGGTATAATGTTTCAACGCTTCCCGGTAGTTGCCCTGTCGCTTCAGCCGTTCCGCCTTGATGAAATGTTCGTTGTCGGCAGACAAATGGTTTCCGACCGCCATCAGCGCCGCCAACAGGATAAATCCGATTAATTTGCGCATAACCGCTCCTTATGACCGGCCCCTCCCCCTCCGTCGAGCAGGAGGAACGGGGGAGGCCTGACTTATCGCCTCAAACGTTGCCGGAAACGCCGTTGGCGGGCGAGGCAAACCGACGCCGGGGCTCGGGCACCCGCAAATTCGCTTTCAGGCGATAACGGTTTTCCCCCAGGAGCGCCGTGGTCTGGTCCAGAAATCCGCGGTCGACCTTGACGCTGAATTTGCTGCCGCTTTCAATGAAGACAATATCGCCGGAAGTACAGGTAACGCAGATAATCACCCGAACGCGGCCGGTGCGCGACCGACAGAGCTGCTGCAATGCCGACAATGTATCCCGCGACGTTCCATCCTGAAAAATATGGAAATGAATTTCGTCGGTACAGGTCTCCAGCGCATTTTCCAGTGGCTGAATATCTTCCGCCACCAGTTTGACTTTTTCATTTTCTTCCCGCTTGCTGGTCAAAGCGTCCAGCAGAATCGGCATTTCCGGTTCCAGTTCCAGTCCGCGCTCGTTCAGACGTTCGAGCGTATTACCGTACACCATGCACTCCATGGTACAATCGAGATCTTCGACGGTGAGAATAGCAAAGGCCTTGCCGTTCTTGCTGCTGACTTTTTTTTGCACCGTCTTGATCATGCAACCGACTTTAACTCCGAGATTGTCGCCGAATTCGGTAATTTTCCGCAGCCCGGCGGAGGAGAAAGTGTGCAACATATCGGCATATTTCGACAGCGGATGCCCGGTAACATAGAACCCCAGCAGTTCTTTTTCCATGCTCAGCCGTTCTCCTTCCTCGAATTCGGGAATATCGGGAATGGGAATAGTCAACGCTTCATCTTCCTGCCCGCCATCGAGCAGATCGAACAACGATCCCTGACCGATGGCCCGGTCGCGCATCCGCGAAGCGGCAAACTGCATCGTCGGCTCCGCCACCGCCAGAATCTGGGAACGCCGCAATCCCAAAGAATCGAAGGCTCCGGATTTGGTCAGGTGTTCGACCATCCGGGAATTGACGGCGCTGCCGCACCGTTCACAGAAGTCGAGGAAGTTTTTGAATTTGCCGCCTTTCTTGCGGGCTTCGATAATGGCATTGGCCGCGGCACTGCCGACGCCCTTGATCGCGCCGAGCCCGAAACGGATGTCATCGCCATCTACCGTAAAGTAAATATACGAGGAGTTGACGTCCGGCGGCAGGATTTTGAGTCCCTGCTCGCGACATTCCCCGATAAAAAAGGAAATCTTGTCGGAATTGCTCAATTCGCTGGTCAGTACCGCGGCCATGAATTCCGTCGGATAGTTGGCTTTGAGGTAGGCGGTCCGATAAGCGATGAACGCATAAGCCGCGCTGTGCGATTTGTTGAAACCATAACCGGCAAACAATTCGATCTTCTTCCAGATTTCATCGGCCGTCTTTTCATCGATCCGATTGGTTTCCCAGCAGCCCTTGAAGAATTTTTCCTTCTGCTTCGCCAGTACGTCCTTCTTTTTCTTACCGATGGCACGGCGCAGAATATCGGCGCCGCCCAGCGTAAAGCCGGCCAATTCCTGAACCACCTGCATGATCTGTTCCTGATAGAGCATGATCCCGTAGGTTTCGCTCAGGTACTTGGCCATCTTGGGGTGGTCGTAAACGATCTTTTCCTGCCCCATCTTGCGGGCGATGAACTGCGGGATGAACTGCATCGGACCGGGCCGGTAAATGGCCAGCAACGCGATGATGTGTTCCATGGTTTCCACGCCGAAAGAGCGGCAGAGGTTCTGCATGCCGCCGGATTCCAACTGAAACACGCCGACGGTATTGCCGGAGGCCAGCAGGTCGAAGGTCTTCTTGTCGTCCAGCGGGATCCTGTCCCAGTCGATGGTCACGCCGCGGTTCAGTTTGATGTTGTCCACGGCGTCCTGAATCACAGTCAGCGTCCGCAACCCGAGGAAGTCCATTTTGAGCAGGCCGAGCTCTTCGCACGGCACCGACGGGAACTCGGTGATGACTTCGTTTTTGGCGCCGCGGGCCAGCGGCACCAGATTGTCCAGCCGCTGGTCGCCGATAATCACCCCGGCGGCGTGAATACCCATCTGCCGGTTGAGTCCTTCGAGGATTTCGGCATAGCCGAAGATTTCCTGCACCCAGGCCTCCTGCTCGATCAGCGCGCGCAGTTCCGGCGACTGTTCCTGAGCCTTTTTAAGCGTCATTTTGGGATCGTCGGAAGGAATCAGTTTGGTAATGCGGTCGCCTTCCTCGAAAGTACGGCCCAACACCCGCGCCACGTCCTTGATCACCGCCTTGGCCTTCAGGGTGCCGTAGGTGCCGATCTGCGAGACGCTGTCATGCCCGTATTTGTTGCGCACATATTCGATCACCTCGCCGCGGCGGCGTTCGCAGAAGTCGATATCGAAGTCTGGGGGGCTGATGCGTTCCGGGTTGAGGAAACGTTCGAACAGCAGATTATAGCGCAGCGGCTCGATATCGGTGATATGGGTCAGGTAGGCCACCAGACTGCCGGCGCCGCTGCCGCGGCCGGGACCGACCGGAACGCCGACTTCCCGGCTGTAGCGGATAAAGTCCGACACCACCAGAAAATAGCTGCAGTATTTGGTTTTGGTGATGATTCCCAGTTCGTAATCCATGCGCTCGACGATTTTTTTCTGTTGCTCGTCGAGTCGGCCGACATCCTTGCCGTCGAATTCGAAGCCGTAGCGTTCCTTGAGAGCCTTGAGGCAGATGTTGCGCAAATAATCCTGCTCCGGCAGTTTCGAGTCGGTGATATTGTAAACCGGATAGTGATTGGCCTCCGGGGCGAACTTGAATTCGATATGGCACCGCTCGGCAATGGCCCGGGTATTGGTAATGGCCTGGGGAACTTCCCGGAACAAAGCCTTCATCTCGTCGGGACTCTTAAAATAGAATTCCGGGGCGTGAAAAGAGAAATGTTTGGGGTCGTCCAGACGCGATCCGGTATTGATGCACAACATGATTTCATGCGCCCGGGCGTGTTCCTTGCGCAGATAATGGACGTCGTTGGTGGCCACCAGCTGCAAATCGAATTCCCGGGACAGCTCGATCAGCGCCCGGTTGACGCGCCGTTCCTGCTCCATTCCATGATCCATGAGTTCAAGGTAAAAATTGTCCTTGCCGAAGAGTTCCGCATGCAGTCCGATCTGTTTCCGGGCCTCCTCCGGATTGCCGTCAAGAATCGCCGCCGGAATCCGGCCGCCGATGCAGGCGCTCATGGCGATCAGGCCTTCGTGATATTGCTGCAACAGTTCCCAGTCGATCCGTGGTTTGTAATACATGCCGTGGACGTGCGCCTCGGAAATCAATTTGCACAAACTGTGGTAGCCGGTGATATTCGTCGCCAGCAACACCAGGTGAAAGCCGCGGATGTTGGGACGGGCGGGGTTCCGGTCGAAACGGGTGGTGGGAGAAACATAGGCCTCGCAGCCGATAATCGGGTTGAGGTTGTTTTTGGTAAAGGTGTGGTACATTTCGATCGTACCGCCCATAAATCCGTGATCGGTCATGGCCACCGCGGGCATATCGTATTCCCGGGCCATTTCCACCAACCCGCCGACGGTGCAGGCGCCGTCGAGCAGACTGTAATGTGTATGCAGATGCAGGTGAATAAAATCCGAAGCCATAAAGTATTGAACTCCCAAATATAACTCGCAATTTCCCGTTGCGGCGTATTGCCGCGCCTCCGGCAAGAACTCTTTTCGTCATGGGATAATGTGGGACGGGAAGCGGTCTATTTCAACTCTTCCGTCATATTTTTTCCCGATATTGTCACCCGAGATCATGTCATCCCGTTCCCGCACCGCCTCCGCCTCCCGGCCTAATCGGGGAAATTCCCGACGTTTTTTCATTTTGGCCTTGGGTAAAACGTCGATCAGGATTATATTAGCCGGGTATTGGAATCAACATACAACCGATCAACCGGAGCGCGGTCTGGTTGCCGCCGACCCGGGATCAGGAGAAAATTAATGCAAGACAAGCTGTTTTTAAGCGGCGATGAAGCAATCGCCGTCGCCGCGTTCGATTGCGGCGTCAGCCTGGGAACCGGTTACCCGGGCACCCCTTCCACCGAAATTCTCGAATATTTCTCGCACTTGGGCGGGCGGGCGGAATGGGCGCCGAATGAAAAGGTGGCACTGGAAGTGG
>JAQUZV010000185.1 GCA_028691155.1 Victivallales bacterium | reverse complement strand
GCTGCGGTCGGAATGTCAGCGCATGGGCGAACTGATCGACGATATGCTGAACCTCTCCCGGGTCGGCCGGACGGAAATCAAACCGGATAAGGTTGATCTTTCCGCCGTCGCAAACCGCATCGTCACCCGGTTGCGGGAAGAAAATCCCGAGCGGAACATCACCTTTGTGATCGCACCGGGACTTACCTGCCGCGGCGACGAACACCTGCTCGAAATCGTATTGACCAATTTGCTGACCAATGCCTGCAAATTCACCGGAAAAAAAGAGGCGGCCCGGATTGAATTCGGCAGCACCGACGACCACAACGAACCGGCGTTTTTTATCCGGGACAACGGCATCGGCTTCGACATGGCTTATGCCGGCAAACTGTTCGGCGCGTTTCAGCGCATGCACAAATTTTCCGAATTTCCCGGCAACGGCATTGGTCTGGCCACGGTCAAACGCATTATTCACCGTCACGGCGGCCGAGTCTGGGCCGATTCCCAACCCGATCACGGCACGACCATCTTTTTTACGATAAAGGAGGAAACCTCATAAATGGTAAAGAATATTCTTCTGGTCGAAGACAACCCCAGTGATATTGCCCTGACCCTTCGCGCCTTTGAAAAAGGACACATCTCCAATCCGGTCGTCGTGGCGGAAGATGGTCGGGAAGCATTGGACTATCTGTTCTGCACCGGCCGCTATGCGGGGCGCACCCCGAATGACAATCCGGCGCTGGTATTGCTGGATTTGAAGATGCCGGTAATGGACGGAATCGAGGTGCTGGAACATATCCGCCGCAATCCGGCCACGCGACGGTTGCCGGTGGTGATCCTGACGTCGTCCAAGGAAGAGCAGGACATCGGACGATGTTATGATTTGGGTGTCAACAGTTATATCCGCAAACCGGTGGATTTTACACAGTTCGTCGAAGCGGTGAAAAATCTCGGTCTTTACTGGCTGGTACTGAACGAGCCGCCGCCAAGTCAGACCACGCGATAAGGAGAACTGCCGTCATGGAGATATCGTCCACTCGGGTTTTGATCGTCGATGATTCGGAAAGCGACGCCGAACTGGTCGTGCGTCGGCTTCGTCGCAACGGCAATAACATCGTCCAACAGCGGGTCGACACGGCCGCCGCCCTGGATGCGGCGCTGAAACAGCAACGCTGGGATATCATTATCGCCGATTTCCAGATGCCGCAGTTCAATGCGCTGGAGGCACTGACCATCTGTCGCCGCCATGATCCGGAGCTGCCGTTTGTCGTCGTTTCCGGCACCATCGGCGAAGCCACGGCGGTGGCGCTGATGAAGGCCGGAGCCAACGACTATCTGATGAAAGACAATCTGGCTCGTCTGGCGCCGGTGGTGGAACGCGAACTGGCCGAAGCGCAAACCCGCCGCACCCGCCGTCTGGAAGAGGAACGCCGCCAGTTCGCCAACCGGGTGTTGCGTCTTCTGAACGAAAGTGTCGACCGCGTCGACGTCATCTCCGGGCTGCTGGATATGTGCAAGGAATTTTCCGGAATGGAGGCCGTCGGCATCCGCTTGCGTTGCGGCGAAGATTATCCCTATTATGTTTCCACCGGATTTGCCAATGATTTTATTGTCCGGGGAGAACACCTGACGCTGTCGGTCGACGATCGGTTGGTCCGGGACGAAAACAATCGCCCGGTTCTGCGTTGCCTGTGCGGCCTGGTAATCCGCGCCAATCCGCCGGTGGAGCATCCCGGCTTCACTCCGGTCGGCAGTTTCTGGACCAACGGCGCCGGAGAGTGGCTCGCCCGGTCGGACGACAATAATATATGGCGTCATTTTGCCCAGGGCTGCGGGCGGGAGAAATTCGAATCGATCGCATTGATTCCGTTGCGGGCCGGCCGCGATATCATCGGCTTGCTGCACCTGAGCGATACGCGTCCCGACCGGCTCAGCCTGGATCAGGTACAGTTTCTGGAAGATATCGGCGCCGGAATCGGAATTGCCCTGCAACGGTTGCGGACCGGGGAGGAACTGCGACACGCCCGCGACGAAGCGGAGGCGGCCAATCGGGCCAAAAGCGAATTTCTGGCCACCATTTCCCATGAAATCCGCACCCCGCTCAACGGCATCGTCGGCTTCTGTTCCCTGTTGACGGATGACCTCAAAACCCTGGGGATGGGAGAGAACAAAGAGCTTAACGAACACTTGCGGATCATCAACCAATGCGGCAGTACGCTGGAAGGAATCATCAATGATGTCCTACAGATTTCCAGTATCGAGTCCGGCCATTTTCTCCTGAGTCGGGAATCGTTCGATCCCGGACGACTCCTGCACGACAGTCTGGCCGCCTTCGAGTTCCGGGCCAAAGAAAAAAATATCCGTTTGAGTCTGACGCTCGGAGCCATGCCGCCTCAGGTTTTGGGCGAATCGCGCTATCTGAAACAGATCTGTTTCAATCTGATCGGCAATGCCATCAAATTCACCGCGGCGGGCCAGGTCGAGCTGCGGGCGGAATTCGAAGACAACATCATCACCGCCACCATCAGCGACACCGGCATCGGGATTCCGACCGCCCTGCTGGACAAGGTGACGCAACCGTTTTACCAGGCCGACCAGTCCTCGCGCCGCCAATACGGCGGCACCGGGCTGGGGTTGGCGATCGTCTCGCGAATTCTGGAGAAACTCGACGGCAAACTGACCATTTCAAGCCGGGAAGGATTCGGCACCTCGATAAGTTTCACCTTCCCGGTCAAAGTCACCGGCATCGACGATAATTTCGCCCCGCCCCATCTCCACTCTTTCCGCGGTATGAACATTCTGGCGGTGGAGGACGATCCGGTCTGTATGTGTTATCTGAAAAAAATTCTCGGCCCCACCGGGTCCAATTTTTACGGCGCCGAATCCTTTTCCGCCATGAAGAGCATTTGCACCGACGGAATGGTTCCCGAAGTGGTTCTTCTCGATCTGGCCCTGCCCGACGCCGACGGCTTCCAATGCCTGGCGTGGCTGCAAAAACACCTCCCCGACGGAGTGCGTTACATTGCCCAGACCGCCCACGTGCTGGGCGATTGCCCCCGTAAATGCGAGGAGGCCGGATTCGACTTTTTCCTGGCCAAACCCTATTCGAAAAATGCGCTTTACGATCTGATCTACCCTCAGTGACCGCCGCGTGACGCCGCCTTGCCGCCGTAATCGTACCCGCCGGAACTGTTTTTAGCCAAAATCTTACAAATGTCTGCTTCTTTTATGGCGGAATGGAGCTATATTATCAGTTTTGAATGTAAACCATATGCTTTTACCGGCAGTAACTCTATCAAGGTTGAAAAAAGAATTTATGCAGGAAATAAGAAATATTGCGATTATCGCCCATGTCGACCACGGCAAGACCACTCTGGTCGATGAAATTCTGAAACAGGCCAAACTGTTTCGGGACAATCAGGAAGTACAGGAATGTTTTCTCGACAGCAATGATTTGGAACGCGAACGCGGCATCACCATTCTCGCCAAAAATATCAGCGTCAATTACAAGGACGTCAAGATCAATATTCTTGACACCCCCGGCCACAGCGATTTCGGCGGTCAGGTCGAACGCGTGCTGAAACTGGCCGACGGCGTCCTGCTGCTGGTCGATGCGGCCGAAGGCCCGATGCCGCAGACCCGCTTCGTCCTCGACAAAGCGTTGCAGCTCCATCTCAAGCCGATCGTGGTCATCAACAAAACGGATAAACCCGACGCCCGCCCCAATGAGGTGCACGACAAAGTGTTCGATCTCTTCTGCGAACTCAACGCCAACGACGAACAATTGGATTTTCCGCTGTTGTACGCCAGCGGCCGCAACGGCTGGGCGGCCCGCAGTCTCAACGATCCCCGCGATTCGATTCTGCCGCTGATGGATGCCATCCTCGAATACATTCCCGCGCCTCAGGTCCAGGAAGGACCGGTTCAAATGCAGGTGGCGACATTGGATTACTCCGACTATGTCGGCCGGATCGGCATCGGCCGCGTTTACCGCGGCACGCTTCGGCTCCGGCAACCGATGGTGCTGTTGAAAAACAACGGCGAAACCGAACCGGCCCAGGTCAAACAGCTCTTTACTTTCGACGGACTGCAACGCCGGGAGGTCGAGGAAGTGGCCTGCGGCGACCTCTGCGCGGTAGTGGGCATTGAAGACGTCGGAGTCGGGGATACGCTGGCCTGCGCCATCAATCCCGAACCCATGCCGCCGATCGTGCTGGACGAACCGACCCTCTCCATGATGTTCCGGGTCAACGACTCGCCGCTGTTCGGCAAGGAAGGCAAATACATCAGCAGCCGCCACCTCAGGGAACGCCTCTTCAAGGAAATCCAGAAAGACGTGGCGTTGCGGGTGGAAGAGTTGGAAGACTGTTTCAAGGTCAGCGGCCGCGGGGTTCTGCATCTGGCCATTCTGATCGAAAATATGCGCCGGGAAAATTATGAACTCACCGTTTCCCAGCCCCATGTGATTCTGCGTAAGAACAGCGCCGGTGTCACCGAGGAACCGATCGAAATCTTAACCGTGGACGTGCCGGACGAATACGCCGGCCGGATTATCGAAATCGCCGGCACCCGCCGCGGCGAAATGGTTCATATGGAATCGCGCGGCAATCGCCAGCTGATTGAATTTCAGATCCCGACCCGCGGTTTGATCGGCTTCCGTTCCAAGGCCATGACCTCCAGCGCCGGAGAAGCCATCGTTTCACACCGTTTCATTCATTACGCCCCGCACAAGGGCGAGATTCAGCAACGGACCAACGGGGTGCTGATCAGCATGAGCGGCGGCAAGGCCCAGGCCTATGCCATCGACGGCCTGCAGCAGCGCGGCACCTTCTTCGTCGAACCCGGAGAAACCACTTATGAAGGCATGATCGTCGGTGAACACTGCAAGGAAGGCGACCTGATGGTCAATCTCCAGCGGGAAAAACAACTCAGCAACGTGCGCTCTTCCGGTTC
>JAQUZV010000184.1 GCA_028691155.1 Victivallales bacterium | reverse complement strand
ATCGAGTTGAAAAAAACGGAATACGCACCATTCGCCTGGCACGCATGTACGCCGCGGTATTCCATTGCGATCCGCTGGAATTACTGGAATTATGACTATTATGTCCAATAAATTCACTGTCGTCCGTAACCGTGATCGGCGGTTGATCGCTACGAAACCGGCCCCGGAAATATCGGAGGAATGCAAATGCGGCTGATCGTCTGGAGTCGGGAGCAGTTGGCCATTGCCGTTCTTTGGGGTCATGCCATGATTTTTGCCGCTCATGCGCTGATCGGCAATTTTTGGGTCGACGATGAGGAGGAGGAATAATAATTGAGTTGGATTGGTGATGTTACGGATTATAAAACCCCGGTCGATCTGCTCGAACCGGAAGCGGGGGCACTGGCGGTTCCCGCCGACGGCGGCTGGGATTGGGCACGCATTAAGGCCCTGGTGGAATTTGCCCTGGCCAACCCCACCGTCTGGCGGACCATTGCGGCCAAACTGGACGACCCCGGCGCCACGCAGGCGGAAATCGCCCGGCGGGTTCGGGTGTCGCAACAGACGGTCAGCCGACATTTGCGTCGGTTGCGGTTCGGGCCGGAAGAGTGGTAACCGGATCAGCTTCCGGTCGCCGGCGTGGCGCGGCGCCGGGAGATCGAAAGCACCGGTACTACGGACGGGAGCACGGTACTACGGGAGATCGAAAGCACGGTACTACGGACGGGAGCACGGTGATGAACGGGGAACCGGACCGCTTTAGCGGGAAACGGCGGGAACGTTTGTTCCCACGGATTGCGTCGTGGCCCGTACCGTCCCCGACCGTCCCGTAACAATCTCCGGGAAACAACAGCGGCAGTTGACAGTTTTCCTTATTCGGTATATGACGGAAAACGGCTATGCCGGAACGGTGGCAACGCGGGTAGCAGGGATAATTACATCCATCCCGACGTCGACCGGATCTTTCGGTACGACCGGGACAACTATGAGGAGGAACAGACATTATGATCGAGATTACCACGGTAATGCGGCGCGCGGTTGCCACGGCGGCGGATTTTGCCGGCGGCCAACGGGCGTTGGAACGGCAACTGGGATTGGCTTCCGGCAAGGTAAGTCGTCTCATTGCCGGACAGATCAGAACCGTTACACCGGCGACCATGCGCAAACTCGAAGCGGCAATCGCCGCCGTGGCGATGCCGGATCCCATCCCTCCGGCACCGCATCCCATCTCTCCGGCGCCGGTGACCCGGCTTATCATCGCCCGGGCGACCACGCTGGGCAAGCTGCTGGGACGTATCGAGGCGACGCTGGAAGTGATCCGCAATGATTATACCGAAGACTGGACCGTCGAATGCGATATCATCGCGCATGCGGCGACCGAGCTTTACGGCACGGCCATGAATATCCCCCATGATCGGGAGCAGGATCGGGAGCATGGTCATGAATAATATCGCCATATCCGCCGAGGAATTATCCGTTCTGGTGGAGCAGTTTGCCCGGGATCGGCTGATTCAGCTCGCCAATGCGGCGGCTATCGACAAGCTGGTGGCCGCCTGTCGCCAACGTTTATATGACGCTCATCTCGACCGTTTCGGTCATCTTGCCGCTATCGAGAGCGATCTGCTCGAGGTCATCAACCGTCATCCGGAGTGGTTTGCCGACGGCAAACCCCGCCGGACTCTTTCCGCCCGTTATGGTCTGAGGCGCGGCCGCGGCGTGTCGACGGTCGGCGCTGCCGCTGCCGACGGCGCTCGGGAGCCCGGCGCCGAATCGGCGGATCGGACATTGCAGGCCTATCTCGATATCGATCGTGCACTGTTGGAGCGGCTCCTGGCTGCCGATCCGGAAGCCGGCCCCCGGCATGGCCTCGGATAATTACAGTCGGTTTGCGCCCTTTGAGCTTAGTGTGGTATACCACACGGCAACGGTTACCAACAGGAGAGGAATAAGGTAGATGATGGATGCGGTAATGACTGAAGTAAATATTATGGATTGCGTCCGCGGCGGCCGTCTTCCGGCGGCGCTCGAAGACAAGACGCGCTGGCTGGGATGGGCGGTGACGGCGACGGCGGTGTTGCCGGTGGTGACGTCGATTCTCCTGGCTGCGGTCCGGCGCGATCACTTTGCCGGGAATGTTGCCGGTTGGGTGGAGTGGGCGGCCACCGGGTTCCATCTGACGGGGGCCTATCGCGACCATCTTCGCGCCGTCGGTGAAATGATGCTCGACCTGCGGGAACAGCCGGAGGTCTATGACCGTCTGTATCGTCTGGCCCATGACAAGCTGCTGGCGATATCACGGCTGCCCCGCCGGGATGTCGCCCGATTTTTGGCCGCCTATCCGGTGGCGAAGATGGACCGGGACGCGGTCCGGGCGGCTGTCAATCTGGTGTTGGGCCAGACGGAGACGACCCCGTCCCGGCCGGCCGGCCGGCCGGGACTGGAAGATGCCATCGACAGTCTGATTGCCGGCAATGCCGCGTCGCTGGCGGCCATGCGCGCCACCGCTCCGACCCGGTCCCGCGAGATGATTCGGATCGGCTTCGGGTTGGTCGGCACGGCGGCGGAATATCTGATGTCCGCCGCTGCTCCCGATACGGCGACGATTGCCGCCGTATCGGCGCAACTGGAAACCACGGCACGTCAATTGCGCGAATTCAATCGCCGACTTACCGCCATATCATCTTAACCGCGGGGTACTGCATCACCATGGGACTGGCATTACTGGATTCCTGGGTTGCCGCACCGGCGAGCGGCGCTTCCCCGGCAGACGCCGCTGCTGCTTCGGAGATTGAGGTCGAAAAGGTCCCGGCGGCGGTTCGCCGCAAAGCCCGGGAGCGGTTGCGGTGGGTGGAATTGGTCAATCAGGTCCGCCGGGACTGCCGGATCGGAGCCCGGGCCGCCGCCGATATTGCCGCCGCCCGCCATGCACACGAATTCGTGATTTTGCTGACCGCGGGTAAAAATAGCCGCAGCGCCCTGACTTACAATAACTTCCGTAATTGGTCCGCGGCCGTCAAGGTCCACCCCCGCAACCCGCTGGGCGCTCTCTGCGATGATTATATCCGCGGCGAACAGCCCCGCCGCGGCGACCGCCGCTTCTGGACCTACTTTTTTGCCATGTATCTGAACCAGAATAAACTGCCGGCAACCGTGGCTTATCGTCAGGCCGCCGCCAAACTGCGTCGGGAAGACCCGTTGGCGGTCATTCCCCGCCGCCACCAGGCCCTGTATCGGTTGCAACAACTCGACCCGGGGACGGTGATTCTGGGACGCGACGGCGAGGAGGTCTTCAAGGGGCGTTGTCTGGATTATATCCGTCGGGATTGGGATAACATCGAACCTGGCGAAATTATCGTCTGCGACAGCCGGACGCTGGACAGCCGCGTCAAAGTATGGGACGAGACCAGACAGCGGTGGCAGGCCGTGCGCCCCAATATCGCCGGGATGATGGATGCCAGAAGTTGGCGTCTGGTCAGCTATTGGATTACCACCGCTCCGGTCAACAACAGTATGCTGATCGACACTTTGGCGCTGTACTGCGTGGCCACCGGGGGCGTGCCGCCCGCCATCGCCTATATGGACAATGGCTCCGACTACTGCGCCCGCGGTTTTTCGACGCCGCTGGAGATCGACGGCGTCGGACACAGCATCTTCAACGAGCTCGGCGTCAAAATGGTTAATGCCCTGCCTTACAACGCCCGGGCCAAAACCATCGAACGGTTGTTCCGGGATATGATGCAGCAGTTCGACAAAATGTTCAGCGATTATCTGGGCTCACGTCCGGGACAGCGCAATCAGGCGGCCGACTGGTATGACAACCATGCCGAAGATTTGCCCTCGGAGGCCGAATTCGGCCATATTTTCCATGCCTGGCTCAAAGAATATCACGCCACTCCCAAACACGGCAAAATGCACCGGGGCAAATCTCCGGACGAGATTTGGACGGCACGTCCCCATAAGGCGCCGCTGCCGGCGGACCGGTTGGCCATGGCTTTTCTCAAACCGGAAGGGGTGCGTACCGTCGGCCGGGGACCGGCGGTCAGCTTCAATAAAATTACCTACTATAGCGATCGGCTGCGGTGGGGACAACGGGTCATGATCAAATCCGATCGGCTCAATGCCGACCATATCTATTGTTACACCACGGCCGGGGAATTGATCGGCGAGGCGATGACGCGGGAGCTGGTCCAGGCCATGGCGCTGGACGATGCCGGTCAACGCCGGGCCATTGCCGCCAGTATGGCCCGACAGCGGCGCCAGTTGAAGTCGGCCTATACCTTGCTCGACGATCTGACTGCCGGCGGCCATCGCGTCAGCCCGATCGAGTTGTTCCTGGCCCAGCCCGGTGCCGAAATGATCAAGATCGGCAGTCGGGCCAGCATCAAAGGAGCGGCTCATACCTATAACCATTATCGGTTGCTCGATCCTTCGGACGAGGCCGAACCATTGGAATTTCCGGATGAACCGGAAGCCGTCGTAGCGGCTGCCGATCCTACCGTCTATGATTGCCGCAACGAGCGCGAAACGGCCAAACGTCTGGAGATGGATGCCATGATCGAGCAGGCGCTGCTGGCCGAGTCGCCGTCGGTTCCATCGGACGACAAGATTATTATTCCGGACGATTTCTGATGATCCGGAGAAGTATAACCGCCATGAAAGAGGAAAAAATGATTACCAACACCAATTCCGTCACCGAAGAACTCGATCCGTTGGCCGACAACATTACGGCCCGGAAAATCACCAATCTACTGGAAATTACCGCCAAATGGCGTTATTTCTCACTGATCTACGGCTGTACCGGCCGCGGCAAGACTCTTGTCTGTCGTCATTATCTGGCCAAGATCGGCGGCGTCTATCTGCGTTGCTGGGCCGGTTACAGCAGAGCCCGGTTGTCCTGCGCCCTGGCGGCCGCTTTGCCAGGCATTACGTCCAGTGCGGTCAGTGATGCCAACAATCGGCGGATTATCG
>JAQUZV010000183.1 GCA_028691155.1 Victivallales bacterium | reverse complement strand
AGCGGATCCAACTTCAGCGCCACGTTGCCCAACGGATGTCCGGCGGCGACCACCACGCCGACCGACATTCCGGTCCACAACACCGGCAATGCGGCCACCAGCACCATCGCGCCGCCGCACCACATCCCGAGGGCCACCGCCGCGGCCTTATGCGCCTCGCGCAAAAAAAACGACAACACCGCCCCGGCCGCCATCGCCGTCAGGCCCCAGAAAAACCACGTCATACCCATCAACTTCCAAGCCCCTTACCTTATGCCAGCCACTTTTTCTGTTCCACGGCGATAAAATCCACCAGTTCCCGGCGCAGCGCCCGGCACCGCAACAATTCCCGAAACGCCGCCTGATGACACAGATAGGAAATCTTCGCCAGCATCTCCAGATGCCGCCGCGCATTCGCGCTCAACACCACAAACAGCACAAAAACCGGTTCCCGATCCAGCGCCCGGAAATCGACCGGACGTTCCAGAAAACAAATGGAAATACTTTCATGCCGTACATTCGACAACAACGGCACATGCGGATGCGGAATGGCAATCCCGTCGCCCATTCCGGTGGAGATTATCGCCTCCCGCTGCAATAACTGATGAATCACGGTTTCCGGTTCGAGCTCCGCCGGAATCGGCATGATCGCCACCGCATTGCGGATAACGGTTTCCACATCGTCGCCGGACACCCGGTAAAAGATCCCGCCGCGTCCGATGCAGGACACCATGTCCACCTTATCCACCTTATCCTCTTCCGCCAACAACGCGTCGGACGCCGTTTCGCCCTGCCCGATCCGGCTGGTCAGCAGCCACGCCTTGAGCTCTTCCCGGTTGAATCGGTACTGCCGGTTGATCCGGTAATAGGGAATCAAATTATCGTTGACCCAACGATAAACGGTCTTCTCCGACACTTTCAGCATATCGGCGACGTCTTTTAATTTCAGATCCACAGTAGATTCACCTGATATCTTGTGTTGTCATGTTTTTCTCCCCGACTGTCGCACGAGCGACAACAGCGGCAAAATATACTGCAACTTCCACTAATGTCCATTAATGTCTATAATTTTTTAACAAAAATCTTTCCTTTTCCCAATGCTCTCACGCCCCGAGCCCGGGAAACCGGGAAAAACCACCGGAAACCAAGCGGCCGACAGAAACAAAAGATATTCCCGGTCAACACCGGAAACGACAAAAAAGCCGCTTTTTTATTTTCCCCCGGTTGAAAAAAACCTTTTGTCCATATATGCTATAATCAGACTTAATTACGCAAAAAGGAAATAAGTGTAAGTAGTTATGCAATCTGGCATAACCTCATTACAGTCCTATTAATATCGGTTAAGGAAGTAAATCCATGGCTTACGAAATCAACATCAAACCGGGAACCATTCCGGCCCTTGATCCGGAATTCGTTCCGGCAGTATTGTGGAACCGCGCCTATCGCGCTGCCGTCGCCCAATCCGGCCGGGCGGTAAATATCGCCATCACGCTGGAACGCACCAACGGTACGGTATCCCGTTGCGACACGGCGATCTTTCCGCACCGGGAAGAATACGCCGCCGTCAACATCAAATATACCGAACGCCTGATTAAATTTCTGTTGTGGATGAAAGGAGGCTACCGCGTCACGGTGGCCGGTTGCCAGGAACTGGCGGCCGATCTGGCCCGCATCTACGCTCCGAACGGCGCCCGCGCGTTCGATTACGACATCATGGGCGAACGCATCTACGGCAAACCGTTTGAACTGCGCTCCTGTCCGCTGGAGCAAGCCCTGCCCGCCAGGGAAATTCAGGTCAAGCTGGGCGGCCATATGGACGGCTGCCGCATCGGGTTCGATCTGGGTGGCTCCGACCGCAAATGCGCGGCGGTAATCGACGGCAAAACCGTATTTTCGGAAGAAGTACCCTGGGATCCGTACTTTCAGCAGGACCCCAATTACCATCTGGAAGGAATTCGCGACTCCCTGAAACGCGCCGCGGCCAAGCTGCCCCGCGTCGATGCCATCGGCGGCAGCGCCGCCGGGGTGTACGTCAACAACGAACCGCGGCTGGCCTCGCTGTTCCGCGGCATCAGTCCGGAAGATTTCCAACAGCATGTGGTCAATATCTTCCACCAACTGCAACAGGAATGGCATAATATCCCCTTTGTCGTCGCCAACGACGGCGAAGTTACGGCGCTGGCCGGAGCGATCTCCATGAAGACCAACGGCGTGCTGGGGCTGTCGATGGGCACCAGCCAGGCGGTCGGCTACGTCAATCTCAACGGCAATATCACCGACTGGCTGAACGAACTGGCCTTCGCCCCGGTCGATTACAGCGACCATGCCCCGGCGGACGAATGGTCCGGCGACATCGGTTGCGGCGTACAGTATTTCTCGCAGCAGGCCGTGGCACGACTGGCTCCGGCCGCCGGACTCGATTTCCCGGCGGACATGCCGTTGCCGGAACGTCTGGTAAAGGTCCAGCAGTTGATGACCGCCGGAGACGAACGGGCCGCCGCCATCTATCGGACCATCGGGATCTATCTCGGGTACAGTATTGCCCATTACGCCGAATTTTACGACATCCGCAACCTGCTTATCCTCGGCCGGGTCACCTCCGGCGCCGGCGGCGATCTGATTATCAGCGAAGCCGAAAAGCTGCTCCGGCGCGAGTTTCCGGAATTGGCCGAACAGGTAGCGTTGCGGGTACCGGATGAACAGTTCAAACGGCACGGCCAGGCGGTAATCGCCGCCAGTCTGCCGGAATTATCCCAACCCGAGGAGTAAAGCGAAGATGAAGGTATTGCTCAAGAATTGCCATGTCATTTCGCCGGATCTGGAACTGCATCAGGCCGCCATCGGCATTGACGGCGACCACATCGCCCGGGTCTTCGTGGCCGGGGAAGAACTGCCCGCGGCGGAAAAAACCATCGATGTCGGCGGCCAAATGGTCCTGCCGGGCTTCGTGGATGTGCACTGCCACGGCCGGTCCGGATTCGAAGTCACCGCCGCCACGCCGGAAGCCATTCGGACCGTGGCCGAAGACAAGCTCAAAGAAGGGGTAACCACCTATCTGCCGACCACGCTGACGCTGCCGGAAGAACAGTTGCAAAAAACGTTGCAGTGCATTGCCGATTATTGCCGTTCGGGCCGGGCAAAAGGGGCCAAACTGCCCGGCGTTCACCTCGAAGGACCATACGTCAACTGCAAATGCCTCGGAGCTCAGAATCCCGACTTTGTCCGCCGTCCGGACATCGATGAAGTCATGCGGCTGAACGCGATCTGGCCGGTGCTCAAAGTAACGCTGTCCGTCGAAGTCGAAGGCGGCGTGGCCGCCGTCCGCGACCTGATCGAACACGGCATCACCCCGTCCTGCGGTCACAGCGCCGCCAACTACGAGGAATTCCATCAGGCCCGGGAAATGGGTCTGGTCAATCTGACCCATTTCTGCAACCAGATGACGCCGCTGCACCATCGTGACATCGGTCTGGTCGGTGCCGGGCTGTTGCACGATGAAGTCTACACGGAAATGATCTGCGACAAAATCCATGTGTCGCCGAACATGATCCGCCTGGTCTTCAAAGTCAAAAACATCGATCACATTCTGTTGATTACCGACGCCATGCAGGCCACCGGCTTGCCCGACGGCTTGTCCGACATCGGCGGTCTGGCGGTAGTGGTCAAGAACGGCGAAGCCCGGCTGGCCTCCAACGGCGCCCTCGCCGGCAGCACGCTGTTGTTCAACAGGGCGCTGAAAAACGTCTATGAAGTGACCGGACTGCCGCTGACGCAACTGGTCAAAACCACTTCGCTCAACCAGGCCCACAGCCTCGGCTTGACGCAGCTCGGCAAAATCCAGTCCGGCTACTATGCCGACCTCGTCGTCCTCGACGACAACTTCGACGTAGTCAAAGTTCTGGTTAACGGCGAAGTCCGTTACTGACCGTCATATCGCCCGTTGCCGCCGATCGTACGACGGCAGCGGCGATACCGGATGATTTTTCCCGCGGGCCGACGGCATATTTCCCCAGGTCCGCGTTTTTTTCCTTTTCAATCAGACCAAACGGAACCGGGCGGTAAGTCCGGGCAAATCAACCGTATTCAAAGCAATATCGAACGTGGTGTTGAGTTCGGTTTTACTGCCCAGGCGCGATTTGTATTCATAGGCCAGCTCGGGAATCAGCAAAGTAACGCGGTCGTCGTTTTTATCCACGGCCACCGCCCGGCCCCGCCACTTCGGCTGTTGTTGCAGATAAACCAGTTTCCAGTATTCGTTGGCGGCCCGTTCGGCGCGGCGCAAATCTCCGGCGGCGCGCTCCGCCACCGCAATGCGTCCCGTAAGTTCGTCCGCCGACCGCGGCGTGCCGCCGCGCAGCAACGCCCGCAACTGCTGATGCGCCAGCAAATCGCCATAACGCCGCAGCGGACTGGTGGCGCGCACATAGTGTTCCAACCCCAACCCGAAGTGACGGTCGGGGTAAACCTGAACCTGACTGGGTTTGAACATTCGGCGCGCGGCAAACATTCCGGCCATGGTTTCCGGCAGCGTAAACGCCGTGTCCGGCGGCGGCTGAACGGCATAAGTCATGGGCAAGTCATGTTCCCGGGCAAATCCGGCAATCGCCTCACCGGCGGCCATCATGGCATCGGCCACCATCTCCCGGGAGGCCAGATACGGCAACAACCGAATGTCGACGCAATGGTCATGGACGCCGATCTTTACTTCCGGCAACACAATCGGCACCGCCCCGGCCGTCAGACGGCGGCGGCGAAAACTTTCGGTCAACAGATTGATCTGCTGCAGCGGACCGGACGCCAGTTGCGGTTCGGCCTCCTCGTAAGTCAATCGGGTGACCCGAACCCGGGTTGCCGCCATTTTTTCCAGTTGCGGAGCACCGTCGGCATCGAACCGCAACGCAAACGACAGCGCCGGAGATTCTGCCGCCAATCCCAATCCCAGAACGGCGGTGACGCCGCCGGGCAGCATCGGCACAATTTTTTCCGGCA
>JAQUZV010000182.1 GCA_028691155.1 Victivallales bacterium | reverse complement strand
GCCCCCAGTCGGCGACGCTTCGAACCTCAAGTGATTTCATATCTGAAAGGAATCTGGTATACCAAGGGCCATGAATTGACCACCAATAAACTGGTGGTTTTTGCCATCCACCGTATTCCCGAGGCGGCATTGAGCGGTCAATATTTCGAACCGGATGCCGCTCTGGCCGAAGACGTTCGCCGCAACGGCCTGTTCACCTATCCGAAATATGACGGTATTACGCTGCATTGCGATGCCGACGTGGCCTTTTATTTTCATGAGCAGCAGAAAAATAAAAAGTTGCGGATTACGCCGCTTGGCGACGGCAGTTTGCAGGTGGGCTTGCCGCCCTCCACCGAATACGATGTAATCCGCTGGGTACTGGGGGAATCCGGCAAGGTGCAGTTGTTGGAACCGCAATGGCTGCGGGAAAAAATCATTGCCGCAGCGCAAAAGATTATTACCGGCCATACGATAACCACAACCGTCAACCTGCCGCTGGAGCATTGACCCGACCGGTCAGGTTTTCGAATCATCTTAGCTTTCCGTTCTTTGGCCAAAGTATCCCGGTGGAACTTCCGAGGGAGGTATGGGGTGAGTTGGTCGCCCCCATCTCCGGGATTTTTCAGCTCAGCAGCATATTCTCTTATCATTCTCCTCATAATACCAATACTTGAGCTCAGGAGTTTCACTCATTTTTTCACCCTTTAATTTGTCCTACTATTGTCATCACGGCTAATCACGACAGGTAATTATCGTTTTCGCCTGATCATAATCACCAAGAACCCAAGCAGCGAAATGGCGGTCAGGACGATGCAGGTGCCATAAAGATAAGTTTCGTCGATGGTCGAAAGTCTCTGCCGGGCAACGTTTAAATTATAATCCAGAATACTGTCCATATTTCTCCTCAAAACCCGTCCCGGCAGGATTACGCCGTTATGACCGGTTATGACTATAAATCCAACGCGAATCCACGCGTTTTGATTGAAACTGCCGATTTTGAAAGGAACCGGGTGCGGTGGATCGGATTCTCCAGACGCGTCAAATGAACCGGCTCCCCCATATGGATGACGTTGACGTAAAAGACAAACTGGCGGCGCACATCTGTCTTTTATGACCGGGCTACTTGGCGGCCGCCGTCTCCGGCAACAGGAAACAATAGCTGGCCGTATAGAGTTTTGGTTCGCGCCCGATCAGCCGCCGGAACCAAGCCGGGGTGGTACGAGAAAGCTTCACCGTAACGACATTGCTCATCCGGTAATCGGGCGCAGTGAAGCGGGTGAGAAACTTCGGTTTGTTTTCGGCCTTACCCATCCACAGCAGCACCGCGCCGTCGCGGCGGATGTCGGCTTCGTCAATCCATTGGCTGAAGCGCAAATCGGCGGAAAAATAGGCTTCCGGACGGTCGGGAGAATAGACCGCAACGTTGCAAGCCGCTTCGCGGTTGCCGATCACAAACGGCAACCGCCCGGTCTGTTGTTCGTGCCACGCTTCGGTAACCCGTTGGGCCAACTCGCGTCCGGGATAATTCTCATAATCACAGCCGCGTTTCAGATATGGCTGTTGATAAACCGACCGGACGACGAAGATCACGTCGAAGACAATTCCCATCGTCACCATCGCGCCGACGAAAAGGCGAATCCGCAGTGGATTGAGCCGTGGTCGCATCAGAAACACCGTCAGCAACGGCAACAACGGGAAACATGGAACCACCCACGAATAATTGATTGAGCCGCCAGTGACCAATGCGAACAGTAAGGTGACCCCGAAGGGTCCGGCGACGAACCAGATCAAAAAGATCCGATTGAAACGATCGATGGTATCGCCGGTACGCGGTATCCGATCACGCGGAAACAACAGTAGTGCCAGGAAAATAAGCGGGATGCCGGCAACACCAAGCGCCCGGTTGAACGCACGCCACGGCTGGTACACGTGATCGACCCAGTTGAAACTTACCCCATCCGTCAGCGACGCCCGGGTCAGCGCGTAATCGACCGCCACCATGTCATTGCCGACCAGCCACCACAGATTCGGCAATGAAATTGCCAGTGCCAGCACGCCAGCCGCATAAAACGGCACGCGACGCCATGCTGCCAGCCCCTTTGCCGTGGTCACCAGTACCAGCAACATCGGAAGGAACAATACCACCGCGTAGTATTTGGTCATCAATGCCAGCCCGGCAAAGAGACCGGTCAGGAGCCAGTCGCGCCAACGGTGGTTTTCAGTCAACGCCAAGTAAAAAAAGTAGATGGCCAGCGGCCACAATCCGAGTTCCATCACGTCGTCGCACAATTCCGTCGCCTTGATCCCGTAAAAGTTAATCGCGGCGAGCGCCAGCACCGCCACCAAGGCCGCCGGAGCCGATACCATCCGCAGCGCCAGTCGCCAAACCGCCCAAAATCCGGCGATCACGAAAACCTGGCTCAACACGTAATTGATCCATACCCCGCCACAAGTCAATTCATAAAACGCATTAACTATCCACGCGCCAAGATACGGATTCTTGTCGTAACCAAATTGGAAATGACGCCCCCAGACGATATTTTCGAGAATGTCAATGTAGTCGTTGCCAAGCGCCACAAACGGCAGCACGCTCCACCAAACAAACCAAAAGAAACAGAACCCCCGGAAAACCCGCTCGGTCGGATACGTTGTCTCGAATCCGGGTTCCGGTGCCTGTACAAAAGAAGACCAGAATTTCTTCATATATTCATCATCTCGCAATTTATATTTCAAAATAATACGGAAGAACCGACCTGTTAACACCAGCCCGAGGTAATAACAATGTCAGCACTATTGAAAGATTTTTTAACTGTTTTGCCGATGCAGGTGGTACGAACCGTGATAAGTTTAGCTGCTAATTTGGGCCAGGCTAAAAGTGTGGTGACGAAACCACAAGTTTAGCCGACGGCGGCGCTTTGCCCCGGACGAAACGGCGACGACGAATAAAGCCAATGGCAATGGTAACAATGTGCATGATGTCTCCCCGGAATTGACCGTTTGGCAGCGGGGACACGGACAGAAAGAAGGCGCACCCCGTTGCGCTCCACCGGAGGTACACCACATACCCAGGAAGCACGCAGACAGAATGCGCCTAAATATAATAAGCCCAAACTCTTCAGCGTCGCTTCCTATCGCAGTTGTGGTGTTTTCCGGTAGAAACGGCTAAATCAATAGTTAAATGTTATTCAGTTGTTTTTTTTACTTTCGAATCCTACGATTCACCTCTTTGGTTGTTATTAACGGTACCATAGCACGGTAACAATATTATGCAAAGTCGTGGAAAAAGAATCCGGACCGGCGATCCTTTCCTGGAGCGTGGTGTTTCCCGGCAGAGCCGGCCCGGATCCTAGAAATCATGATCCTTCACTTCCGTACTGCTGGAATTGATGCGGTAGATTCCCCGCCATATCTTACCATGACCGGAAGCATGATGCAAATCATCTTGTTTCAATTATGCTTAATTGACGGGGTCGGACGCTTCTGACAATCCATCGGCGCTCAAGACCTCGAGGACGCCGTCATCATCCAGGCCATCAGCAACAGCCCGGCCCCCCTCCAGCAGGGATACGATTTGTTCATCGAAAGCCGCCGTCAGCACTACCCCGGTAATCACGCCACCCACAAACAACCATAAATCTTTCATTTTTTTACCTCATTTTTGGAAAATTCCACCGCAATGGCCACAGCGATACTGCGCCACCACCTGCTTATCGATATAATGTCCGATGCCGTTGCCAATCGCCGCTCCGGTAAAGAAGCCGGTCAGCGCGCCGCTCAAACCACCGACCACCATCCCGGTCGCCGTGCCCAACCCCGGCAGTAACGATCCCAGCGTCCCACCGACCACCGCCCCGGCGGCAATCCCGCCCGAACGCCCGAAACAACTGGCGATAATGCCGATACCGCCACCCAATGCCGTACCCAAACGACGATGATGGTGGTTCAAAATAAAGGCATCGCCATGGTGGCAAAAAGGACAAATCAACTTTTCAACACTCATTTCCTTTCCTTTTTTCAATTGTCCCATAATTAATTATCCTACAAATAATCATAGTATCACAACTTCTTAACCGGCAACTATCAGGAGATGTCGAAAAGCCCGATTCCATCTCTTTACGCTGCTACGCCAAGCCGAACTGTTCGCCAAGTTTACGGTAACAACGATCGGCCCGGGCGGGAGAATACTTCTTGGCCAACTCGGTGAAGGCATTATACAAACTCCAGCGGTTGGGGGCGGCAAAAGCCGCGTGACGCGGAGCGATAAACTCCCGCAGCACCGGCAAAATGTCGCAACCGGGAATGGCTCCGGCCTCGGCCGACGCGACGATCATGATTCGGGCCTGATCGACACTCAGCGGAGTATTTTTAAGCCGGTCGATGCCCTGTTCGAGCTGGGCAAAACCGCTGGTCTGGAGGACGTCGAACGAATAGGAAATGAACCATTCGGCGTCGATGTTGGCGGTATGCTTCCGGGCCAGTTTGACCTCGCCGCCAAAGCAAAGGTTGTCGCAAACAATGATCCGGGCTCCGGCGACAATCCCCAACGCCAACGATTTGTCATGGGAATTGCGCACCCCGATGGCGCGACTGTATTCCGGGTGGCCGTCGGGGAAACAGCGGATCACGCCGAACATCTTGGTGCCGACGGCATTGACGCCCCACTGTTCGTCGGCAATCCGATACCCGCGCCGCCGGGCCTCGGCAACCACTTTATTGGCAGCCGCGTAGTGTGAAACCGGACGCCAACTACTCGTAGCCTCCGGAGTGGTGATATATGACAACTCGTTAAGCGTCAACGGTCTTGCACCACAATGCAACATCAATTCATTCATGATTATTCTCTCCTGTTATTGGGTTTACGTCATTTCGCCCGGTGGGCGACCGGCGCCGGGTACCACCCGGGGGGATATACCAGGGGCGAACAACGCCCCTGGACCCAGCATCCTGGTCCCATTCGGTGTGATGTACCAGTAGCTGATACCGGCCCTGGACCCCCTGATTGAACTATTTTAG
>JAQUZV010000181.1 GCA_028691155.1 Victivallales bacterium | reverse complement strand
GTCGTTGCTGTTGCCGGTGCTGGCGATCGGGGTGCCGATCTTTGACGTGTTTCTGGCCATCTGGCGGCGGAGTACCCGCAAGCTGCTCAATCCGGATTCCGGCGGCATTATGGACGGCGATCAGGATCATCTGCACCATCGGTTGTTGCGGCAGACCAAAAAGCAGACCACCACGGCGCTGACCATGTATCTGATCGGTTGCGGTTTTGCGGTCAGTGTGCTGCTGATGGTGCTGTTGCGGGGGTCGTCGGCACCGGCGGTCGGTTATGTTATTTTGCTGATTGCGGTATTGATTGTGATTCGCCAGTTGGCGGTGGTGGAAATATTCACTTCGGCCAAGTTGATTCAGTACGGCCTGGCGCATCCGCGGCGCGGAATTATGGTCAACATCATTCATCCGTTTATTGATTTCGGCGTGGTGGGATTTTCTTTTTTCGTGACGTACCTGCTGGATTTGTGGCATTATAACCAACTGACTTTTTTTATTTATGCTTTTGTGCCGCTGGCGTTGATTTTTTTTCTGTCCGGCATTTATAAAGTTTACTGGTTGCGGGCCGGATTGAATGATTACTGGAATTTGGGGATGATCGTGTTGTTGGGATCATGTGCTTCGGTGATGGTAATGTATTGGTTTCAACTGGAACATCTGCTGACGGGAGCGCCGGAGGAAGTCTTCCATTTTGTGGCCGGAGGCGTACTGTTTACCATGCTGAATGTCAATCTGATTTGCCTGGAGCGTTTTATGCTGAACTATGCCCAGGGGTTCTGGTTTCGCAATTTTTACCTCCAGTGCAATGGCGCCGCCGACAAAAAACGGGTTCTGGTCTATGGCGGCGGCTTGAACTGTCGGCTTTACGTCAACTACCTGTATTGTCTTCAGAAGCACGAATTTGAAGAACAGGTGGTCGGGATTATCGATGACGATCCTGCGTTGCACGGGCTGTTGGTTTACGGTTTCAAGGTGCTCGGCAGTCCCGGGCAGATTGAAGATATATACAGCTCGCATCCATTCAACAAAATTATCGTGGCCACGCCGCCGGAGCGAGTGGACGGAGTGGAAAAATTGAAAGATTTCTGCCGTAAGCATCATCTTATAATTGATCGGATCAATATCAGTATCGACAAGATTGATATCGGTTGAAATTGATTGTGCCGTTGCTTGCTGCCGAGGATGAATTCGATGTTTCGTGCGGCGTTGTTCCCGGCATGCAATGGTGTAGTGGTGGTGATGGAGGGGGCAACCGGCGGGTGGCGGAGACGGTAAGCGGCGGCAAGGGAAAGATGAGGATCGGGAATGGCGGTTTTACAGTTGCGCGAGAATTTTTTCTGGGTTGGGGTGCTGGATCGTGAATTGCGGGTTTTTGATGTGGTCATGCGGACCGAACATGGGACGACCTATAACGCCTATCTATTGAAAACTCCGGCTTATACGGTGCTTTTCGAAACGGTCAAAGAGTCTTTCTGGCCGGAGTTTCTGGCGAATCTGCGGGCGGTTTGCGATCCTGCCGCCATCGATTACATTGTGCTCAACCATACGGAACCGGATCATGCCGGATCGCTGGAAAAGCTGTTGGCGGTGGCGCCGAAAGCCAAAGTGTTGGCCACGCCGGTGGCACATGGCTTTCTCCGGGACATCTGCAACCGCCGGATTCCCGGCGAGGAGGTGCGGGACAATCAGGTGTTGCAACTCGACAACTGCCGGTTGCAGTTCCTTTCCGTGCCTTTTCTGCATTGGCCCGATTCGATGTATACCTACATTCCAGAGTTCGACCTGCTGGTCAGTTGCGATTCTTTCGGCGCCCATTATGCCGACGAACGGGTCTGCAATGATCTCATCACCGCTGATTTCACCCCGGCCTTTCGTTATTATTTCACCATGATTATGGGACCGTTCCGGAAACATGTGCGATATGCGCTGGAGCGGTTGCGGCAGTTGCCGCCGTTGGCGATGATTTGTCCGGGACACGGTCCGGTACTGCGTAAAAACATTCCTTACTATCTTGGACTCTATGAGCGTTGGAGCCGGGAAGACGCCCGACCGGAACACCGGCGGCCGTTGGTGGTTAATGCCTATGTTTCCGCTTACGGTTATACGGCGGAGCTGGGGCGGGAGATCGTATCCGGGGTGGCCGAGGAAATCGCGGCTGACGTTCGTTCCTTCGATATGGTTACCGCCGACGCCGGAGCCGTCGCGGCGCTGTTGGCGGAGGCCGACGGGATTCTGGTCGGTTCCTGTACCATCAACGGAGATGTGCTGCCGCCGGTCATGGATTTGCTGATGCGGCTCAACGGTATTCAGCATGGCGGTAAAGTGGCCGGGGCTTACGGCAGCTACGGCTGGAGCGGGGAGGCGGCGGAAATGCTGACGGCCCGGTTGAAAGTGTTGCGGATGGAGGTAATCGAGCCTCCTTGTCGGGTGGTGTTCAAGCCGGCGCCGAAAAAGCTGGCGGCGGCAAGACGGTACGGCATCCGTTTCGGGCGCAAACTGAAAGAACACTGGGAGGCGAAAAAGGATCCCGGCAGCGGCAGAATTTATTGGCAATGTACGGTGTGCGGGGAAATTTTCGAAGGGGCGTTGCCGCCGGGATTCTGTCCGGTGTGTGGGGCCGGAGCGGAGGCCTTTGTCGCATATACGCCGCCGACGGTGTCATTCCGTCGGGAAGCGCCGGTGCGGGTGGTCATTGTCGGTTCCGGTATCGCCGCGGTAGCGGCGGCCAAAGCCGTTCGGAGCCGCAATCCGGCGGCGGAAATCGCAATTTACAGTCGGGAAACGATCTTGCCATATCATCGGCCGATGTTGTCCAAGGGACTGCTGACCAATACTCCGGACCGGATTTTCTACCTCGAGCCGGAGGAATATTATCGGGAACAGCGGATTGAACTGCATCTGGGAAGGACCATGACGCGGATCGACCGTTCCGGGCATCGCATCATTCTGGATGACGGCACGGCGGCATCGTATGATAAACTGGTGCTGGCGACCGGAGCGCGTTGCTTTGTCCCGCCGATTTCCGGCCATAACCGGTCCGGGGTGTATACGTTGCGGGAGCAAGCGGATTTGGTGCGAATCAAAGCGGTGGTCCGGGGGCATGGGAGCAAGAACATTGTCGTCATCGGCGGCGGGTTGCTGGGCTTGGAATGTGCTCATTATCTGACGCGGCTCGGACATCGGGTGACGGTGATTGAATCGTGTCCCTGTTTGTTGCCGCGGCAGTTGGATCCGGAAGGCGGGATGGTGCTGCAGGAGATTATGGTGGCAATTCCCAATCTGCATTTTATCAACGGGGTTCGCGTCGAGGAAATCGGCGGTCGTGATGCGGCGGCGTATGTGCGTATGACCGAAGGCGACCCGGTAGACTGCGATCTGGTGATTATTTCCACCGGAGTTGTCAGCAACAAGGAGCCGGCGGAAGCGGCCGGATTGCCGGTGGACCGGGCGATTGTTGTGGATGAACGGATGCATACTTACGATCCGGATATCTATGCGGCGGGAGACTGTGCGGTCTGCAACCGACGTTTCGACGGTATTTGGGAGACGGCGCTGGAACAGGGGACGGTGGCCGGCGCCAATCTGGCCGGAGAGGAACTGACCTATCAACCGAAGGTGTTCGGGGCGACGTTGCAGGCCTTCGGAACCAGCTTGTTTTCGGTCGGCGTGATTCCGGCGCCGGGAGAGTCGGACGTGAAAACGGTTGCCGTCCGTAATGAAGCAGGCCGTACCTACCGCAAATTATTTTTCCGCTCCGGGCGGCTGTGTGGCGGCATTCTGCTGGGCGATGTGAGTTTGACTCGACCGTTGCTGCATGGCGTCGCCGTCGGTGCGACGCTGGAAGAGGCGGGTGAAAACGGGTTGCTGCCGTCCTGAACCGGATGGCGATGTGGTTCGGGTCCTCAACCGTTGTCGGGAGGAACGGAGAATGGCCGGGCGGAGAATGAATCCCCGGTTATGAAAGACGGCGGTGGTGACCGCAGGGCGTTATGACGTTATTTTTCAGGTTAATTGATCCAGACAATAATGGAGTACAGAAAGAGATGACGGAAGAGAATACCATCAGGCAATTATCCGGGCACAGCAACGATTCGGGGTTGGAAGAAGAGGATTCCATGAGAGATCGTTTTCTGACTTTTCGGGTCGGCGGCGAGGATTACGGCATTGAAATCATGTATGTGACGGAAATTGTCAGTATGCAGAAAGTTACCGAGGTGCCGGATATGCCGGATTATATTCGCGGCGTAATCAATCTGCGCGGACAGGTGATTCCGGTGATGGATGTGCGGACTCGTTTCCAGCTCGAACCCCGGGAATATGACGACCGGACTTGTGCCATTGTGGTTAATATCGCCTCGACGGTAATCGGGTTGATTGTGGATTCGGTTGATGAGGTGATGAAAATTGCGGCGGAAAATATTTCGTTGCCGCCGGCGGTCAGCGAAAGCCGGTCCGGCCGTTTTATTGGCGGCATGGGTCAGGTGGGCAATCGGGTGACGATTTTATTGAGTATCGAGCAGTTGCTGTTCGACAACTGGAACGAGGCGGCGGAGACTCCGGCGCGCTGCTGAACCGCCGGTATCAACCCGACGTCGCTTCCGTCCGGACGGCGTCCGGTTCGGTCTGAACCTGCAACACCCGGGCCAGACAACCGAACAGTTCATCCATCTTGAACGGCTTGCGGATCAACTCCCGGGCCCCGATGGTCAGCAGACGGTTGACGCATTCGATATCGTTTTCCGCACTGACGATGATGACGGGCAGATCCGGCCGCTTGGCCACAAAGAATGACAATAATTCATCTCCTTTGATCCCGGGAAGAATATAGTCCTGAATAATCGCGTCGATGCGGTGGTGATTGGCTTCGAACAGGGCTTTGCCGTGGCGACCGTTGTCGGCAAAGAGAACGGTAAAGCCGACCGATTCGAGCCAGGTCCTGATGCCGGAGGCAATCAACGGATTGTCTTCGATATAAAGCACGGTCTTGCCATGGCATTCGCGGCTCAGGCGGGCGTGCCAGGAAGGCGGCGACATCGATTCCTC
>JAQUZV010000180.1 GCA_028691155.1 Victivallales bacterium | reverse complement strand
GACCGATTTCATGCGGAAAGTTTTCCCCGGAAAAACGGCGGCGCAACTGTACCAGGTCAACCGCCGTCGTCGTGTCCGCCTCATAACCCAGCGACAGCAGATAAGCGCGAAGCTCCGGCTCCGACAATGTCCGCTGCAATTGACGGTCATCGTAGAAGAGGATCTGAATGTTTCTGCCATCATTTTTGAGGATCAGAAAATCCAGTTGCAGCACGGCGAGAATCGCCGCCTGCTGCCGGCAGAACTGGTCGTAACGCTGGAGTTCCCTAATCCGGCCGCAATTGGTCAGCCGGACCAACACCGCCGGACGCGCGTTCATCATGACCGGAGCCGTCTTGACAAAAAGATAGTTCAACAAGGTTTCCCTGTTTCCACTACAACCAAAAGCATTTTCATCCATTTTTAATTGAGCTCCATATTGGGCTTATCATACCATATAATGTAAAGGGGAAATTATTATTGTCAATTAGGCAAGCCTAATTAACGTTAAAATTGCAACTTTTTGCAATTTCCCGAATAACCGATTGAGGGAGCGCAAACGCAAACGGGAAGAAAGGAGAAAAGGCAACGTAATATCATTTCATGTTCGATCGCAAACAACCCGCCCCGCAAGGGTGCCATGACCGGACGAATAGGGAAATATGGTAAGTTCATGGCAACGGCGGAGAACGATTGACGGCAATTACTACGGGCATCCGCCCTATTGTTGTCCCTGGTTTTCAAACCGACATTTTCCCCGTCGGCGAGCAGATGGGGAAAATGCCGGTCAAATCAGTTGAAAAAAAGAAGAACGCGGGCCGGAAAGAACCGGTCCGCAACCGCTTTTTCCTTCTCGCAACCGACTTTCACCTGACCGACCAATCCACGGTACACCACCAAAGAGTTTATACCGGTTCAGCCATTCATCATAATGACAGTTATTTTCCGGTATCTTTCGCGACTAAGCCCGAGGAGTCGGACGGTGATGATGCCGCAGTTCCCCGAGTAAATCAAGCGCGTTGCGGGTCCAGGATTCTTTCAGTTTGGTCAGATATTGTGCGGATGGCTTTCCCTCCGGATGAAGACGTACGATCGTATGACGATTGAGGACGTCGATTACCGCCGGAGCCGTAATGGCGGTGCTCCAGTTGTAAGCCCGTTCGAAATCATGGTCCCCGGACCCGGCGTAATAGAGGTCTATGAATGCTTTGATGCAGGAAGCTATCGTGGCGTCAAAGGTACGACGGGAAATCGCCAAATCCCGCTGCAGAATCTGGAATCCCAACGTACAGCACCAGGCGGGGCGCTCCGGGGAATAGAGCAGCGACCAGAAAATTTCGAGCATCCCGCGGAGAACCTCGGTCTGCCCTTCCGACGTAGTCAGCAAGGAGCGGTGTTCTGCCAGAAAATGGCCGAGCGGATCATTCTGCCACGGTTGGCCCACAAAATCCATAACCGCCTGGAGCAGTCCGTCCTTCCCCCCAAAATGATAATGGATATTGCCGATGCTTTCTCCGGCCGTCTTGGCAATCTGTCGCACCGTTACCGCATCGATGCCATGTTCCGCAAATAATTCTCCGGCCGCCATCATCAGACCGGTCCGGGTTTTTCCCGTATTGGCGTAAGTCGTCATCCTGATCTCCTGATAAAAATAATACAAACGTACAATATTGCACATATGTGCAAAATATCAACATAACAGCCATAATTTCATGAAAAAATTTTCCCCCGTACCATAAAGGGAAGCGGCAACCATACGAAGCAAATGTTTTCTATTGCTGTCACTGGCAATTTCTGAAATCGCAACCGGCGCCGCCCCTTGCCGCCCACTTCCCGACGGCATCATTTGTCCCCGGCCGGGGTAATCGCCAGGGTACGAATCAGATCCTCCTTATCCCAACTCCATGCCAACGCCGCCTCGCGACTGATTTGCTGCTGCCGCCATAATTCCGCCAACGCCTGATTCATCGTCCGCATCCCCAAACCGGCGCCGGTCTGCATCAATGACAGCATCTGATGCAGCTTGTTTTCCCGAATCATCGCTTTGAGCGCCGGGGTGGCAACCAGAATTTCCGCCGCCATACTGCGTCCCGGCCGATCCTGACGGGGAATCAGCTGCTGGCTGAGCACCAGACTCAAGGTAGTTGCCAACTGGGTTCGAATCTGGTCCTGCTCGTTGGCGGGAAAAGCACCGATAAGCCGGGACACCGTCTGGACGGCCGAGGCCGTATGCAGCGTGGCAAAGGTGAGATGTCCGGTTTCGGCCAGCGTCAACGCCGCCGACATGGTCTCGCGGTCGCGCATCTCCCCGATCAGAACCACATCGGGATCTTCACGAAGAATCCGCCGCAACGCCTCCGGAAAAGAAACGGCATCGGAACCGATCTCGCGCTGGGAAATAAAAGCGCGACGATTGGCATGGCGGTATTCGATGGGATCCTCGATCGTAAAAATGTGACAGGACCGGCTTACGTTGATCTGGTTGATGATGCTGGCCAAAGTCGTCGATTTACCCGAACCGGTGGCACCGGTAACCAGGACCAGGCCCTTTTTCATCTGACAGGCCATGGCCGTGACCGGTGGCGGCAACCCGAGCTGTTCCAGAGGAATGAAGCTTTCGGGAAGGGCGCGTAGCGCCCAGGCAATAGCGCCCTGCTGCCGATAGAGATTGATGCGCAACCGGGTGTTTTCGAATGATAATGCCATATCCAGTTCGTGGTCACGCTTGAATTTTTCGTAAGGTTGCTCGCCCACCAGTTCCCGGGTCAGGCGCTCCAGATCGACGGCGGCAACCGGTTGGACCGTGTCGCCGGGCACCAGTTCTCCGTTCAGGCGTAAATAGGGCGGCGTCGCCGCAGTCAGATGTAAATCGGAAGCCCCGGAAGCGACAAAGTACCGCAACAGATAATCCAACGTCAATTCCCGATTCATGGCGTGGTTCTCCCGACAGCGGCAACCGGACGGGACGGCGCTGCCGCAACCAGCGCCGCCGCCAGAGTACGACATTTTTCCGCCCGGCTCCGCTTGCCGCTTTGTTCGAACCATACCGCCGCCTGGCGCAACGCGGCCGCGGCACCGGCGCAATTGCCGTTACGACGACAAGCCAACGCCAGATTCACCCCGGCGGGAGCCAGCCAGACCATGGCGGCGGGATCGTGGCAGTCGGGCATGGCGGCAATTGCGGCAGAAAGCATATTCTCCGCCTGACTGACCCGGCCCAGGCGCAGCATGATCGCCCCGGCGGCGGCGGCACGTTCCGCTTCGCGGGCATGATGAGGCGCGGAATCGAGAGGTAACAGCACCGCCAACGCCAACGGCAGATTGTTCATGGCCGCCAGACACCGGGACTGCCCCAATATGGCCAAATGCTGTATTTCCGGCGTAATCGCCGTTTCCTGCAGCTCCCGATATTGCTTCAAAGCTTCCAGATAACTGCGCCGTTGTTCCAGTCGCACCGCCTGTTCCAGTGAGGGAGGGGCGAAAATGGCTGTCGACGCCGACGCCGACGCCGGCAATGGCAATGTCGTACAACCACCGGCCCCCCCCATCCCCAGACCGATCACCCCGACCATGAGGAGTTGCCGGCACAACCCCGCCAGAGTAAAGAGGTTGATGCCGACTTTATTCATGGGGTGTCGCCTCCGGTGGTGTGGCGTCGCGGTCGATATCCCGAACGCATTTTTCCGCCTGTTCCCGCTCCTGTTGCCGCCGGGCCTCATAAATGGCCTGCTGCACCCGCGGATCGGTGGCGGTATCGACATGCCAGCCTTCAACATCATGCCACAATTTCTTGACCCACGGATCGTCCGGCGCCGCCCGGTCCGGTTTGGCCGCATCGGCCGGCAACGACACCCCGAGCGACGGCAGCGACGGCGTCGCCGACGGATGCTGGCTGAGTTCGCGCATCAGTTTCAGCGACGGCGCTTCCGCTTCGCCCGGCGCCAGAAGCACATAGGGCCGAATCACCACCAGCAGTTCCTCCCGAACCCGCTGCTGCGAAGAACGGCTGAACAGTAATTCCCCCAACCAGGGAATTTGACTCAGACCGGGAATCCGGTTCAGCGTCTTTTCCAACCGCTCCTCGATCATGCCGCCAATCACCACAATCTGACGGTCTTTGGCCACCGTGGTGGTCGTCAGCGACTGCATGGAAATATCCTGGGAAATAAAATATTCACTGGAACTTTCACTGCCGGAACTCGCGGCGGCACTCTCGGTATCATCCCCCGAAGCCGTCTGTCCGGAATAGGTGTTATAACGCAGCGAGCCCAGAGACGAATGCTCCTGAAGCAAGCGAATGGTAACGGTGCGGTCGGCATGGATTTTCGGCGTAATCACCAACGACACCCCGATCCGACGGCGCGGCGCCTCGATATCCCAGCTGATATTGGGATTCTGAAGGTTACCGGAAGTGGTGTAGGTCACGGTTTTCTGCGCTTTCTCCATCACCGTCACTTCCGAACCGATAAACAGTTGCGACGCCTCATTGTCGGCCACCAGCAGATTCGGCGTGGCCAACCGGGTCAACCGCCCGTCCGCCTGCAGCATCTGAGCCCGCAAACTGAAATTGTCGGTAATGGCGGTAACATTGGCGGCATTGGCGCTCAGCCCGGTTCCCTGCGGCACCAAACCGGCATTCGGCTTGAGAATATCCTGTCCGTTGCCGGCTGAAGTAAGGCCGTTGGCAAAACCGCCGGAAACATCACCGGAATTGAAGAGAAAATCAATGGCATGTTCTTCGGTGTCGTTGAGGGTGACGGCCAAAAGTTTCACCTCCAACAGCACCTGCGGCGCGGGCCGGTCGAGTTTTTTCACCAGTTTTTCGATCTGTGCGATCGCCTCGCGGTCATAGGAGCGCAGCAACAACGCATTGGCGTCCGGCATCACCGCCATGAAGACAATACCCGGCGTCCCCGCCGCCTGCTGGACCGCCCCGCCCTGCCCCTTGAGACCGAACTGGTCGTACAACAGCCGCAAGCGTCCTTCCGGCAGTTGCTGCAACAGTTCGGCAATCGAAGCAACCCGATCCAACGTCACATGCGAAGAGGAAGAAGAGC
>JAQUZV010000179.1 GCA_028691155.1 Victivallales bacterium | reverse complement strand
CGGCGGCAACGGACGCCGGGTGCTGATGTTTGAACTGCCGGTTTTGAACCGGGCGGCCGGTTGCCGTGCCGGCCAACGCGACGCCGCCGCCAGGACCGGCACCACGATTCTTCCGCGTCGCCTTCTTGGCCGGTTGGTCTATTCCGGCCATGCCGCCGCATCCGCCCATCGCCGCCTGGCCGCGGAGCTGCTGCCCCTGCTGCGTCCCCTTGCCGCCACGGCGACTCAAAAGACGTCTTCGGCACCGGCGGGATTGACCGGCAGCAACAGGCGGGAAGGATATTCGGCCGAGTGATAAACCGTCTGGGTCGCTTTGACATATTCCGGATCGGACCAGTTGTCGCCACCGGTATTGTGATTGCGGGCGAACTGCGGAAAACTGCTTCCGGCAATTTCCAGCCGCAGGCGATGGCCGGGCAGAAACGCCGCCGCGGTTACGTCCAAACGAATCTCGACGCGGTAAATTTCGCCCGGTGCCATGGGATCTTCCCGATCGAAGCCGTTGCGATAACGCATCCGCACAATGCCCGTACTGAGATTGATGGAACGGCCGTCCGGATAAACATCGCACAGCCGTGCCACAAAATCGGTGTCGACCGCATCGGAAGCCACATAGAGTTCAACCCGCGGAAAGCCGATGATCTCCAGCGGCCGGTCCAGGACTTCACCGGTATAAACCAGCATATCCGGCCGTTCCTCCATTTTGCGCTGGTCGCATGGACCGGCCGTCATCCCCTCGCCGAAAGAGAGAACATTGCCGCCGAGATTGATCACCGGTGCCGCCGGATCGTAAATATAGCGGTCCGTCGCGGCCGTCCCGTGACAATCGTCCAGTCGCCCGTCGCCCGTCAATCCGTTGGCGGCGCAGTCGCAGGCCAACAATAAAAATTCCTCCTCGGTGGCCACCGGTGGCCACTGTTCCGCCCGCCGCCATTCGTTGACCCCCATCACGAAATAACGCACCGGCGGAATGGGGTCGGCCTCCACCTCCCGACACCAACCGTCGATCCACCGCCGGTTAACCTCGGTAATATCTACCTCGGCCGTCGGGCCGAAATCCAGTTCGCCGGATTCACGGGCGCCCATGCCGTGCAGCCACGGCCCCATCATCAATGCTATTTTCCCTTTCAGATGCGGCTGCTGCTGCAAAAAAACAAACGAGTCCACCACGGCGCTGGAATAGAGGTCGAACCATCCCCCGGTCAACAGCACCGGGACCCGGAGATCGGCCAGGGCTTCCACCTTGCCCATGCTGTGCCAGAACCGGTTGTCGTGGTTGTGCCGCATCCAGCGATCAAAAACGGCGGTACGGCGCATTCCGGTCGCCTCGACCAACTGCCGCAGCGGCAGGGCAAAAAGGATTTTGGCCCAATCCAACAGAAAAATCTTGGCCACGCGACCAGTGGCATGATGCAGCGCCCAAATCAGCAACGACATCTGGGGAATACCGTTGCGGCGAACAATATTGCCAAAACCGTCATTGCCGAACACCCCCGGAGTAATGGCGCACAACGCCGCCGGATGCTCCCGTGCCGCATAGACCTGAACATAGCCGCAATAAGAGGCCCCGGTCATGGCCACTTTGCCGTTGCACCAGGGCTGGGCGGCAATCCAGGCCACGGTGTCGGCACCGTCGTCGCCCTCGCGCCGGAACGCCATAATCGGAAACTCGCCGTCGGATTCGTATTTGCCCCGGACATCCATAATCACCATCCCGTACCCATGATCGAGATACTGGGAAATATTCTCCATCCGGGTGGATTCGGGATGAACATTTTTATTGTAAGGCGTCCGCAGCAGAACGATCGGAAACGGTCCCCGACCCGCCGGCAACCGAACATCGCAGACCAGTTCCACTCCGTCGCGCATGGGAACACTGACATCATAATATTGCACCCAGTCCATGATAACGCTTCCTTGCATTAAACCTGAAACGGCGAGGTGGAATGCCGCCGCCGCCGCCGTTCCCCGTGCTCGCAAAGCCGCAAATATTCATTCATGGCAAAGCGGTCGGTCATCCCGGCGATATAATCGGCCGCCGCCCGCTTCACACCAACCCGTTCCATCCGGGAACGGGCATGATCACCCAACAATTCCGGATTGGCGATATAGACCCGAAACAGATTTTCCATGCGGTCGGAGGCAATATGGTTGACCCCGATCACCTCGGGGTGAAAATAGACATTTTCAAACAGAAAATCGTGCAGTTCCCCGGTCATGAGGGCAAACTCCGGCGAAAAGGCGATCAGGGCGCCGTCGCACCGTTCCACATCCCCGGAAGCCGCCACTCCCGAGGCTAGAATCAGGTCGGCAGAATGGCGGATCGCATCGCCGACCATCATATCGATCAGGTTGCGGACGGAGAAAGCCAGATAGCGTTCGCTGTCCGGTTCCAATCCGGCCTGCTCCGCCGGCAGCACCGCCCGACGCCACAGCGGCAACGTCATCAACATTTCCTGATTCAGCAAGCCGGCGTCAAGGCCGTCATCCACATCATGACCGTAATAGGCCAGATCATCGGCCAAATCGGCGACCTGGGCTTCCAGAAACGGATGCGCCGGCAGGACGGCGCCGTCGAGAACCGCAGTATTGCCGTCACGGTGTTTTATCAGCCCGGAACGAACCTCCCAACAAAGATTCAGTCCATTGTAGCTCGGATACTTGATTTCCAGTTCATCCACCACTTTGAGCGCCTGGGCGTTGTGGTCGAAGCCGCCGTCATCCCGCAGCAACGCCTGCATGCGGCGCTCGCCGGCATGGCCGAAAGGCGTATGGCCGAGATCATGGGCCAGAGCAATGGTTTCCGCCAGGTCTTCATTGAGATACAGCGTCCGGGCCATGGTTCGGGCAATGGCGGCAACTTCGATGGTATGGGTCAGCCGGGTCCGGTAATGGTCGCCGGAACCGTTGAGGAACACCTGAGTTTTATATTCCAGGCGACGAAAGGCGCGGCTGTGCAGAATCCGGTCGCGGTCGCGCTGAAAATCACTGCGGAAAGGATGCGCCGTCTCCGGATGGCGCCGTCCCCGCGAACCGGAATTCCTTACGGCATAGGGAGCCAGGTCGCGATCTTCCTGTCGATACAAATCTGTCAATTCTTTAAGCATGGTTTCTTTCGCCCCTTACAATACAATCGTTCCGAATATGACAATACGGCGTCATCGATCATATTTCCAGTCCGCTCCGGGAAAAACCATGCCGGTTATCGCCGACCGTCCTGCACGCCTCCCAAGGGAGAAGAAGCGCAACCGGACCGGGAGATATCTTTCCCTTTCCCATCGTCAGCCCATTACCAGGATGGAAAAAGAAATCATTACCGCGTCCGCGGCGACAACATATTTTGGGTCGGGTGGCGAAAAATTTTTACGGCGGGGATCCGGACGGTAAATTATCGCGTCGATCCCGAATTTCCTCGGCTTCCCGGGCCAAAATTTTCACCTTCGCCTGGACGTCGCGATGTTCCCGTTCCAACGCCGTCAATTCATTTTTTACATTTTCCAACATCACCGTCAACCCGGTAATCTGTCCCTGAAACTGCTCCCGGCTTTTCCGGCGGTTCTGTTTCTGGAACTGTTCCAAGCTTATCCGGCGTTTCATTCCCTGGAGCTGTTCCAGGCTTTTCCGGCCGTTCTGTTCCTGGAGCTGTTCCAGGTTTTTCCGGCGGTTCAATCCCTGGAGCTGTTCGGCTAAATTACGCTGCCGCCGCCGAAGGGTTTCCAGTCGCGACTGTTGGTCGCGCTCCCGCATCCGCCACTGCTGCAACTCCCGGACAACATCGTTGGTTTGGCGATTCAATTGGGTTCGCAGACGGGTATCGGGAATGAAATTGGCGGTAAATCGGGTCTGGTTTTCCCAATGTGGTTCGAAAATGCCGCCACCACGCCGACCGGCAAAAATTTTGCCGTTCACCGTCACCAGTTTGAACTGGTCGTCTTCGGTCGGGTAATAGTAGCGATTGGTGCCGAAATATTTCAACCGGGATACCTGGTTGTGGTTGCGAAAAAACAGCCAGTCGGAATCCTGCTGCAAGGCTTTTTCGATCCGAATCGACAATGGGGCGGTCCGGTCGGAATCCGATCCGGGCACCGCACCTGCTATCGCCCCCCACATCCCCGCCGCCGTCATTACCGACCACAGCAAACCGTGTCGCTTCAATTTCATGCTTCAACCTCGACCGCAATAAGCCATCCGCCCCCGCTCCGATCACTTGGCGCTATCAGGATAGAGCTTGCGTTGTTTTTGCAGTTTAGTCTCCTTCTGTTCCTGTTCCTGTTCCTGTTCCTGTTTGGCGCTGTCGGGATAGAGCTTGCGCTTTTTTTGCAACGCCGTCAGTTCCTGTTCCTGTTTGCGAAGTTCCTTCTTCAGCTCTTTAACCGTCTTTTCCGCCTGGCGCAACTGCCGTTTGGCCGCTTTAAGCCGATTGTTGAGCCGATTGATGGTCTCGCCGCGGTTGGAATAGCGATCTCTCCGGGAACGGACATCGTCGATCCGGTCATCGATACTCCGGCAGGTTTGTTTCAGTCTTTCAATACTCGCGCTGTTTCTGTTCTGGTCATGCTGATTTTTTTTCAGACGTTCTTCCTGCTCGGCAATTTTTTTATCCAACTCCGCCACCACCGTTTTCAACGGTGAAAAGCTGCTGGTAAAGGTATTTTTATTCTCCCAATTCTCTTCCAGGATCGTCCCGTCCTTCATCACGGCATAATGCCGGTTATCCACCGTCACCAATTTGAACAGGTCACTGTCTTTCGGAGCATAATAGTTCTGAATGCCGAAATACTTCAACCGGGTAATGCCCTGATTTTTGGTGTAAAGCATCCACTCCTGATCGGCGGCGGCGGCAATAATGCGGGATTTCAAATCGCCGGACGGCAAGGCCGCCCCGGTCACGCCAAGAGCATAAAAGCCGAACGAGGCGAACACCCACAATAAAGTCATTACGGCTGGAAATTTCTTCATTTTTATCCCTCCACATATAATTTTGGTGTCGGCTGACCAAGCATATCCGATGTTGTCCCAAACTATTCCTGATATTTCTTACAG